>DATKSK010000069.1 GCA_035531755.1 Acidimicrobiales bacterium
AACCCTGTCCGGGAAACATACCCTCACGACCGGCCAGGTCGGCCCGCCCATCTCCGGGCAGCCCACGACCTGCAACCAGGTCGTCCCCACCTCATCGACCATCGCCGGTTGTACGACCAGCACCAACGCGGCCACCGACGCCGCCAACTTCCCGTGCCCGCCCACGGCCGCCCAGCAGGCCGCCGGCTTCACCTGCGTGCTCGCCATCGGCGACCAGGCCGGTGACCGGGCCATCGGCACCATCCTCTTCGGCAACGAGACGCCGCCGACGTCGTCCACCACGTCCACCACCGGCGGGGCCACGACCACCACGGGGGCGACCACGACCACGGGGGCGACCACGACCACCACGGGCGCCACCACCACGACCACGGGGGCGACCACGACCACGACGGGCGCCACCACCACGACCACGGGGGCGACCACGACCACCACGGGCGCCACCACCACGACCACCGGCGCCACCACCACCACGCAACCGACCACCACCACGACGCAGCCCACCACCACGACCACGGGGGCCACGACCACCACGTCGCAGGCCACCACCACGACGGTGCCGGTCGTCACGGTGTGGGTGCCGACCAGCTTGCCCTTGTAGGCACCCGAGCTCGGAATGGTCACGATGGCCAGCGGCGAGCAGCTGACCGGGACGTCTTGGCCGAGGAAGAGGATCACCGGCTGGGCGGTGTCCGAACTGCACTCGATGATCGAGGCGAGGGCGCCGGGCGAGAACCCGGTCCCCGAGACGTTGACGACGTTGCCCGCGGAGAGACCGGAGCAGATGGGTGCGGAGGGATTGCTGTTGTCGCACGTCACACCGGCCGCAGTCGTCGTCAGCGACAGGGTGGTGGTGGCGCCGGCCGCGCTGGTGACGTTGGTGGCGAGCAGGACGCCGCCACCCGTTATGGCGAACACGCCGATCGTCGCCAACAACCTCGAGGTACGCCTCAAGCGCTCCACAAATCCCCCCCTAGTCGGACCGTGGGGGGCGGGGCCAGATGGCCCCGCCCCCACGCGGTTCCCGATGCTTCACCTTCACTTCAACTGCGTTTCCTGCATCCAGATACTTGGTGCGAGTTGCCCCTGGTTACAGCGTTGCGTTGCTGTTCCCGCCGATCTGGGCGGAGGTCATGCCCTGAGCGACGAGCAGGTCGGCGATGAAGCTGCCGGTCGACGTCCCGCCAGCGTCAGTCGTGAGGCACGCCAGGATGCTCGCGGTCTTGTCGGCGTACGTCCCATTCTTGACCATACCGGTGATCTGGAAGCCCACGGCCGCCCCGCAAGCACCACCGACCACTTCGCTCGACCCCTTGGTCTTGAAGAGGACCGGAGAACCACCGATGGTGAAGCTGATGGTCTTGAGGGTCTTCTTGAAGCCGGTGCCCGAGGCGGTGAACTCGGCCCAGGTGCCCTCGACGTACTTCACGCCGGTCGCCTTGTTGTAGCGCGGGTCGGTCTTGAGCAGCTTGGCATTCTTGCCACCGGCGATGTTCAGCGACGTCGCCACCAGGGCCTTCGAACCGGTGCAGGTACCACTCGTGCCGGTGACGTTCGTGTTGTTCGACAGCTTGGAGGACGTGGCCACGCCAGCTGTGGTGAGCGGGGTCCCGAACGTCACGGTGCCGGCGAAGTTGGCGCAGGCAATCGGGTTCTGCACGACCTTGGCGAACGCCGTGGACTGGGTTGTGGCCAGAGCACCGGCCGGAAGGGCGACTGCGAGAACGCCCATCAGGATTTTGCGACGCATGTTTTGTTGCTCCTTTGGTTGGTTTCTGAACAGTTCAGTTCCTGACACGCATCCCCCCCCGGTTCTCCCGCGGCATGACTGCGCAGTCGGCCGAGGGGGTGCATCCCGGCAAACGGCGTGGCCCGATCGGCCCGACTTCCACCGCGAGCAGAAGACCCTCCCAGCCCCCTTTCCCCTCGAGCGGGCCCCGACACGAACCCGACGCCGCCACGAATGGCGCGCCAACCACCTCGATGCGGACCCCCGCAACCGTTTCTTCCGGCTCACCATACGGAGGCGGGTCAACCGCCACATCGTCACGATTGAGGAAATCGTGCCCGAAGGGCCGCCCGCCGCCGGTGAGCCGGGATCCGGGGTGGCTGGCTTGTAGCCGACCGGTGACACTGCGTGACGGGGAACGGCGGCCGCACGACGGCCGCAGGGGCGGCCGGAACCGTAAGCTGGCGGGCTGTGACGGGGGGAACGAAGCGGGGCCGGCTGGTCAAACGCGTGGCCGTGGCCTTCGTGAGCACCGGCCTGCTGCTCCTGTCCTTCGTCGCCTACCAGCTGTGGGGCACGGCCCTCTACGAGCACCACGCCCAGGACCAGCTCCGCACCGAGCTGGCCCACAAGCTCCACACCCCGACGACCACCGCGCCCCCGACCACGACGCCGGGGGCCACCAGCACCACCGCACCCGCCCCGGTCGACCAGGTGGCCCCGACGACCCCCGACCCGGGCGTGGGCACCCCCATCGGGCTGCTCACGATCCCCCGGATGGGCATGAACGGCGTCGCCATCGTGGAGGGCACCGACGAGCACCAGCTCCAGCAGGGACCGGGGCACTACGTCGGCACCTCCCTGCCGGGCCAGGCCGGCAACGCCGCCATCGCCGGCCACCGCACCACCTACGGGGCCCCCTTCTACGACCTGAACAACCTCCAGCCCGGCGACCCGATCTCCATCCAGACCTCGCAGGGCGTCTTCGACTACCAGGTCGTGGGCTCCCACGTCGTGGTGCCGAGCGACGTCACCGTGCTGGCCCAGTCGAACACGCCCGAGCTCACCCTGACCACGTGCAACCCGCGCTACAGCGCGGCGACGCGCCTCGTGGTCACGGCGACCCTGACCAAGACGACCGTCAACCCGGCGAGCCTGCCGACCACCACGACCACGCCCGCCAGCTCCTCGACCACCGGCCCGACCCCGAGCACGACGGCCCCGAGCCTCGCCGGCGGCGCCGAGGGCGGCGGCCTGGGCGGCGGCCTGGGTGGCACGAGCACCGGGGGCGAGGTGCGTCAGGCGATCCTCTGGGGTGCCCTGACACTGGTGGGGGCCGTCCTCGGCCTGGTGGCCTGGCGTCGGGGCCGACGCCCGTGGTCGTGGGTGGTGCTGGCCACGGGCATTCCGCTGGTCGTGGGCGGGCTCCTGCTGTGCTTCCAGCACATCAGCCTGGCCCTGCCGCAGAGCTTCTGACCCGCGCTTCCTGAGAGTCAGCCCAAATTTCGTCATATTTTGCTTGCCGAGGCGAAAGCACTTGGCCGTCGTGGCCCTCACCGGGTAGTTTTGGCAGCTGAGGGTCACGCTCCGTGGTGTGGTAGGGGGGGTGCGGGGGCGCCGCTATGGCAAAGTGACGACGTTCGCTGAACGCGTGGAGGACGGGGGTCGGCGGCGGCGGGTGGCCGTCACCGCACCGGTCGCGTCCGCATCCGGGCCCGGGCCCGAGGGCTCGCCCCAGCCGATGAGCGACGACGCCCCGGGGGGCGCGGCCAACGCCACCGACGCCACCGGCCAAGGGGGAACGTCGGCCACGGCCCTGGCCGAGCGGCGCACCTGGGCGCCGGGCTCCGGCCACAACATCATCGCCTGTGTCGACGTGCAGCCCGCCACGAGGGGCGGCGTCCAGCCGGAGCGCAGCGACCTGCTGTGGCGACTGGCGCTGCGGCGCATGGAACGCTGCATCCGCCCCGACGACCAGGTGTGCATGCTGGGCGGCCCCCGCGTGGCCGTCGTCCTCGGCAACGGCTCGGACCGCGTGGCGCCCGGCGCCCTCGGCAAGCGCCTGGCGCGCGCCCTGGGCGACCACCTCGCCGTCGGGGCCACCGGTCTCGACCTGCGGGTGGCCATCGGCGTCGGGGCGGGAACGACCGACGTGGAGCCGACGGCGCTGGCGGCGGCCGCCATGGCGTCGCTGCGCCTGACCCGCGGGTCGTCCCCCACCGACGACCACGGCCGGGCCGCCCCGTTCGTCGCCGTCACCCACGTCCCCGACCACCAGGCCCTGGCGCTCCGCAGCCCGCTGCCGGCCGTCGACCCCGAAGCGGCCGAGGCCGCCGAGGCCTGCCGGCGCAAGGCGGCTCGCCACCCGCGGCGCCTCGACCACCGCATGCTCGTGCCCCTGTCCGACGAACTGGTCCTGCCGCCGTCGGCGACGGCCGCCCCCAACGGCTGGAGCGCGCCGGGCATCCTCGACAGCCGCTCCGTCCTGTCGGGAGCGGGCCTGCGGGTCCTGTTCGTGGACCCCGAGGCCAACCCCGACCACAACCCGCGGCCCGTCATGGAGGCCGTGGCGGCCATCGCCCGCCGGTTCGGGGCGCGGCCGGTGGTGTCCCCCGCCATCGACACCGACGCCGTCCTCCTCGACCTGTACCTGGCCAAGCCCGACGTGGTGGTGGTGGTCGTGCAGGCCGAGATGCCCCGGTACGGCGCCGCCCACGACTCGCACTGCTCCTGGGACCGTCCGGCCCGCATCACGCGCGCCCTGCGCGAGGCCGGCACGCCGGTCATCGCGCTGAGCGTCGGCGCCAGCGCGGCGGCGCTGGCCGTGTGCGTCGAGCAGGGTGCCATCGGGCTGCTGCACACCGACCTGCTCGCCCAGGAGCTCGCCCGCCAGGCCGCCCGGCGGGCGAGCGCCAACGGGGGGTCCCCCAACGGGTACGACGAGCACCGCGGGCCCGGGCAGCTGCCGGCGCCCTACGACGCGCTGGTGCACCTCACCCCGAGCGAGCGCCGCGTGCTCTTCCACATGATGGAGGGCCGCTCCGCGGCGGAGATCGCCACCGGCCTCGTGGTGTCGCTCACCACCGTCCGGTCGCACATCCGCTCGATCCTGCGCAAGCTCAACGTGAATTCGCAGCTGGCCGCGGTGGCCCTCGCCTTCGGGACCCTGCCCGACTACGCGGTGGCGGACTGAGCTGTGACGTCGGCGGTCGACCGAGGCCCGGGGCGGTGGCGGACCGAGGCCGGACTTCCATCACCGACACGCCCGCGGTCGGTTGGCTAATGTGCCGCAGATGACCCCGTTGAAATGGCTCGCCGCGGTGCTCGGCGTCTTGGGCCTGATCGCCCTGGTCGTCGGCATCATCTACTTCTCGGTGCCGGCGCACTCGCTGCCGTCGTTCCTCGGACCGCTGCAGCGGGTGAAGGCCCACCGCAAGCGCCGGGGCGAAGCGGCCATCGCCGGCGCCGTCGTGCTGTGGGTCATCGGGGGCATCCTGTTCTACGTCGACAAGCGCTCGTCGACCAAGGCTCCGAGCGACCCCGTCGCAAGCTGACGGACGCCCCCGCCGTGACCCCGGTCGGGGCCCGGCCCACCGTCCTCGTCGCCACCGCCTGGCACCCCCGCCGGGTGCCCCCGGTGCCGCCCCCGGTGTCGACATGCCACGCCTGAGCGCCGCGCCGCGTGTCGCGCCCCGCCTCCGGGGGCTCCTCCTCGGCGTGGTCGTCGTGGTCGCCGGGGGGTGCGGCGCCGCGGCCAGGAGCACGGCGCTCCCGGCGGGCACGGCGCCGGCCGGCGGCCGGGCCTACGTGTGCAACTTCGCCTCCGACGCCCTGCCGGGAACCACCATCACCCCCATCGACCTCGCCGCGGGCCGGACCGCGGGCCGGGTCACCATCGGCTCGCTGCCCTCGGCGGTGGCGACGACCCCCGGCGGTGGTCGGCTCCTCGTCGTGGCGCAAGGTGCCGACGTCCTCGTGGTCCTCGACACGGCGAGCGACGCCGTGATCGGCCGGGTCCCGACGGGCCTCGAGCCCGACGCCGTGGCCGTGACCCCCGACGGCAGGACGGCCGTGGTCGCCGACCTCGGGGACGGCACCGTCACGCCGGTGGACCTCACCCGCCTGCGGGCGCGCCGCCCCATCGCGGTGGGCAGCCGGCCCGACGCCGTGGCCGTCACCCCCGACGGCAGGACGGCCGTGGTCGCCGACTTCGGGGACCGGACCGTGACCCTGGTGGACCTGTCCACCATGACGGCCGGGCCCCGGGTGCCCGTCGGGAACGAGCCCGACGCCGTGGCCGTGACCCCCGACGGCACCACCGCGGTGGTCGCCGACTTCGGCGACGGGACGGTCACGCCCGTGGACCTGGCGACCCGGCGTGCGGGGTCGCCGGTCGCCGTGGGCCCCGGCCCGACGTCGGTCGCCATGGCCCCGACCTCCCCGGCGGGCGGGCCGGCGGCCTGGGTCGCCGTCGGCGCGTCCCTCGTCCCCGTGGCGATCCCCGGGCTGGTGGCGGGCGCGCCCGTCGCCGTCGGCCACCTGGCCGAGGCGCTGGCCGTCGACGGCGGCGGGCACCGGGCGTGGGTGGCCGGCCTGGACGGCGCCGTGACGCCGATCGACCTGGCGACGGGGCGCGCCGGCCGGTCCGTGGGCGTGAAGGGCCGGCCCTCTGCCATCGCCGTGGCTCCGCCGTGGCACTGACACCGAAGGTGGCGGCGCCCGGCGCGCCGGACACCCGCCCCGTGACCGACACACGACTGGACTGGCCATGAAACTCAGCGTGCTGATGCCGGTGTACAACGAGTCGGCGACCCTCACCGCCGCCGTGGCGCGCGTGCTCGACGTGCAGTACCCGTGCGACATGGAGCTCGTCATCGTCGACGACGGCAGCACGGACGGCACCGACGCCATCGTGGACGCCCTGCCCGCGGCGGTGGTGCGCCACCACCACCCCGCCAACCGCGGCAAGGGGGCGGCCGTGCGCACCGCCGCCGGGCTGGCGTCGGGCGACTACGTGATCGTGTGCGACGCCGACCTCGAGTACACGCCCACCGACATCCCGGCCCTCCTGCACCCGATCCTGCAGGGCGAGGCGGAGGTCGTGTTCGGGACGAGGACGTTCGGCAGCCACACGGCCTACTCGTTCTGGTACGTGGTGGGGAACTGGGCCGTGACGATGGCCGCCAACGTCCTGTTCAACGCCTGGCTGAGCGACCTGGAGACGTGCTTCAAGGTCATGCCCCTGGCGCTGTACCGCGACCTCGACCTCCACGAGGAGGGTTTCGGCGTGGAGCCCGAGATCACGGCCAAGCTGCTCAAGCGCCGCGTCCGGCCCTACGAGGTACCCATCACCTACCGGGCCCGCGGCCGCGAGGAGGGCAAGAAGCTCACCTGGCGCGACGGCGTCCAGGCGTTGTGGATCCTGGCCAGGATCCGGTTCCTGGGCGGCCGGTGACGGGGGGACCGGTGACCGGGCGGCCGGTGACGGGGGGAATAGTCATTTCTGACGACGACAGGAGGCAGGGCCCGGTGATTCGCTGGACCGTCGGCCGGTGGGCCCGCCCGGTCCCGTTCCGGGCCGCACGGCGTCCCGCCACGGCCGCTCGGGGGAGGGACGCATGACGAAGGGGTCGCCGCGACTCGGAGGCCCGGTGCTCGCCTCGGCTCTGCTCGTGTCCCTGTCGCTCCTGGCAGCCACACCGGGCGCCGGCGCCGGCTTCGGCCCCGCCGGCCTGGCGGCGGCCCAGCCGGTGGTGTCGACCTCCTGCGCGACCACCACCACGTCGGCGCGCCACGGGCGCCTCCTGGGCGTCGTGGCGCCACGCGCCGTGCCCGGCGGTGCCGCCTGCGGCGCCACGGCACTGGCCCCGAACGCCCAGGTGCGCACCGCCCCTCCCACCACAACGTCCGGCCCCGCGTCGACGCGCAAGAGCGCCGCGTTCAGCGGCTCCCCGCCCCTGCTCTACCACGGGGGCCCGCTCATGGGCACCGGCACCACGCCGGGCGACGTCACCGTGGTGCCGATCTTCTGGGACCCCGCCAACACCATGAGTGCCGCCTACAAGAGCGTGATCACGACCTACGTGGCCAACGTCGCCGCCGACGACGGCAAGCCCACCAACGTGTACTCCGCCGACCTGCAGTACGGCGCCGGCTATCACGTCCACGCCGGGACGGCGATCACCGCCACCGGGGCCATCACCAACGGGTGCAGCCCGGACTCCGGGGCCGTCTACAGCGACAACTCCGGGTACTCCGAGTGCGTCACCGACGCCCAGATCCAGGCCGAGCTGAACAGCGTGCTCAGCGCCAACTCGCTCCCCCACGACCTGGCCCACTCCTACATGGTCCTGCTGCCCAAGGGGGTGGAGTCCTGCTCCGACGGGCTCGACAACGCCCAGGGCGGCCAGTGCACCATCAGCCAGGGCGGCGGGACGTTCTGCGCCTATCACTCCAACACCGCCGCCGACGCCGTCTACTCCGACCTCCCCTTCCCCATCTACAGCTCGCCCACCGGGTTCACGTGCGGCTCCGAGGCGTCGCTCGGCACCAACCAGTCCCCGAACGGCGAGCTCGACGCGGACGTGGTGCTCGACGTGTTCAGCCACGAGCTCAACGAGTCCATCACCGACCCCCTGGGCAGTGCCTGGTTCGACCGGGCCGGCAACGAGATCGCCGACGACTGCGCGGCGACCTACGGCTCGGCGCTCGGCGGGAGGCCCGGCGCGCTGTACAACCAGACCATCAACGGCGCCCACTACCTCACCCAGGAGGAGTTCAGCAACGAGGACTACCACGCCTCCAAGAAGACGGGCTGCATCCAACGCGTCGACCTCCCGATCGCCGCATTCAAGGTGGCCCCCCGGGCGCCGCGGGTGGGACGCCCCGTCCGGTTCAACGCCAGGACGTCCAAGGGCAGCATCGTCGCCTACGCCTGGAACTTCGACGGCGCCGCCACGGCGTCGGGCCGCATCGTGAAGCACGCCTTCGTCACGAGGGGCACCCACTTCGTGACCCTGACGGTCACCGACGCCACGGGGATGCAGAAGCAGACGACGGCCTTCGTCGTCGTCCACTGACAGTGTCAGGACACCGCCACCACCCGCACGACGAAGCGGCGTCGCACGGCCGCCACCGCCATGCAGTGACCGCCGGGGCGGGTGCAGAGGATCCCTGACGGCCCCACCGCCGTGACCGTGGCGACACCCACGGTGCGAGCCGTAAAGGCCGTGCAGGTGGCGTGGCGGGGGCAGGCCACACCGGCCGGACCACCCGTTCCCGTGGGGGCGAGCACCCCGGGGGCATCGGAGACGGGCCGGCCCCAGGGGACGACCCGGCCGTCGCGACCGTACGAGGCGCTGACGAGCGCCACGACGACGGTCTCGCCCACGGTGGCCACGGTGGGCGTCGTCGTCGACTGGGTGATCACCACGCGCGACGGCGACGGCGACGGCGAACCACCGCAGGCGGCGCCGACGGCGCCCACGCCCACGGCGACGACGCCCACCATCCCCCGGCGCAACCGCACGGGCACCAGCTTCCACCGCACCGGCTCGGCTCGTCGAGCCGACCCCGGACGCCACCGCCACCACACGTCGTTCACCCCTGTGTAGACGACGGACAGGAGCGGCGCGTTCCCGTCCCGGGCGCAGAGCGTCACTGCCGGAGTCGCCGATACTCCCGGGTCGTCAATAGTGAGGGACGCCGGGCGGCGTCAGGTCGGCGTCGGGGTGAGCGTGCCCGGCGCCTGGGTGGGCATGGTCTGCGACCGCGCATGGAGGATGGGGTACGGGCGCACCCTGGGATTGTCCTCGACCAGCTGGCCGGGCAGGCACTCGCTCAACGGCCGCTTAGCCAGGTTGGTCGTCACGGTCGGCAGGGTGGGAGGCGCCGTGACCGGCTGGGTCAGGTTCGGCAGTGCCGCGGTCAGGTCGCCGGTCACCGATCGCCGCCAGGCGGAGAGGTTGGGGACGGGCACGCCGAACAGGGTTTCGAGGAACCGGAGCTGCGACGTGTGGTCGAAGGTGTCCGAGCACACGTACCCGCCGACACTGAACGGCGACACCACCGTCATGGGGACCCGCACACCCAGACCGATCGGCCCGGGGATCCCGCCGGCGTCGGGGGGGAGCGGGTTCACCGTCACGTACTCCCCCGGCGTGCCGATGGGGGCGGTGGGCGGCGACACGTGGTCGAAGAACCCGTCGTTCTCGTCGTAGGAGATGAACAGCACCGTGCTCGCCCACACCGAGGGGTTCGACAGCAGCGTGTTGAGCACCTGCTGGGTGTACCACTCGCCCAGGACCGGCGCCGCCGGCGGGTGCTCGTCGAACCCCAGGCCCGGGAAGAGCCACGACACCGCCGGCAGCTGGCCGGTGGCGACGTCGTGGGCGAAGTCGTTGGGCCCTGCCTGCCCGGCGAGAATGCTGTTGGTGTTGGGCCCGTAGTACCCGAAGGCGTTCTGGTAGAGCGTGCTCGCCGGGTTCTGGTACTGCTGGAAGTACAGCAGGATGTTGTCGCTCACCAGGAGGGCCAATCCGCCGCCGGGCTGGTAGACGGAGCCGACCGGGTTGTACGCCTTCCACGACACGTTGTTGGCCGACAGGCGCTCGGGCATGGAGTCCCAGCTGCAGGAGAACTGCAGCGTGGAGAGCTCGTTGGTCGACAGGATGGGGCCGCCGGCGAGGCCGTCGGGGTCGTTGGTCCCCGACATGTGAAAGAGCCGGTTGGGATGGGTCGGGCCGAGCACCGAGCAGTGGTAGTTGTCGCACACCGTGAACTGCTTGGCCAGCTCGTAGTGGAACGGGAGGTCTTCCTCGGTGTAGTAGCCCATCGTCATGGTGCCGCGCCTGCGGCCCTCGTCCCAGTTGGAGGTGTGGGTCGACACCCAGCGGTCCATGTGGCCGTAGTCCCAGCACACGTGCTGGGTCACCCATGTGTGGGAAAGGTCGTAGGTGCACTCGCCCTTGCGGTGCTTGGTGTCGATGTGGAACGGCAGGAGCGTCGGCGCCGCGCCCCGCGGCCAGGGCTGGGCGAAGACGCCGGGGGTGTTCGGGGCGTGGTCGTCGAAGCCGCGCACACCGCCCAGCGACCCGAAGTAGTGGTCGAAGGAGCGGTTCTCGAGCATCAGGAAGACGACGTGCTGCACCGCCCCGAGGTCCCCACCCGCCGGCTTGATCCCCGCCGCCCGGCGGACGGTGTCCTGGGCCAGCTCCCGGCCCTGGGGCGACTGTGAGAACGCCAGCGCCGCCGCGGCCGCCGCTCCCGCACCCCCCGCCAATACCTGCCTACGACTGACGCGCGCACTCACTGGCTCTCCCCCGTCTCCCCAGGGCGCGCCGGACTCCCTCCCGCCACGACCTGCGCCCATGCAAACACAGCCCCGGCGGAAGCCCAATCGCCAATAATGACGAGACGCCGGGCGGGCGATGATGTGCTGGCCGCCACGCCTCGCCACACCGTTCGACCTGGTCAGACGGGGCCGCACCCCCACCTTCGGCCACCGGGGTGTCAGCGGCGCCGCCCCGCTGCTGCTGGGAGCCAACCGCCGTCTGCGAAGATGGTCCGTCGGCGCCGCGGCCCCGCGTCGACCGGGAAGGGGGGTCCCCGCGTGCAGGTGCTGGCTCAGGCGAACCCGGGGAGCGCCGCCCGTTCGGGTGCCGGGGGGGGCGACGGCCACCGGGCGGGCT
>DATKSK010000070.1 GCA_035531755.1 Acidimicrobiales bacterium
AGCCCGCCCGGTGGCCGTCGCCCCCCCCGGCACCCGAACGGGCGGCGCTCCCCGGGTTCGCCTGAGCCAGCACCTGCACGCGGGGACCCCCCTTCCCGGTCGACGCGGGGCCGCGGCGCCGACGGACCATCTTCGCAGACGACGGTTGGCTCCCAGATACGAAGACATTGGAGATATCGAGGTGGTGATCCGCGTCCTGCTGTTGTCCGGCGAACCCCCCATGCCCCGAGTCTGAGCGCGGGCCGTCTCGAAACCGAAACAATTATGTCTCCGTCTCGTCGCATGGCGCATGCACCGTGTCCCCGAGCAGTTCCTGCACCACGGGTCCGGGGAGCCGGTCGCCGGACGGGCGGACGAGATGACGCACTCGTCGCCACGCCCGGTGGCCACACCCCCCGGTCCTCTGTGGGGAGGACTACTCCATGCATTGCATGACAACGACCGTCGACAGCAGGAACGGTCTCAACCAATCAGGGGGTACCTGGATGCATCGCAAGCTCATCATGGGCGCACTCGCGCTCGCCCTTCCGGTCGGGGTCCTGGCCGCCACGGGGGCGCCGGCATTCGCCAAGAAGCCGCCGCCCAACCCGGTCCTCTGTACCGGGCTCTCGGCCACCGTGACCTTCGGGTTGCCGTTGACGGTCGCCGGTGTCACGACGACCAGCAAGCTCGGTAACGCGACGACGTTGGGTTCGGGCACGTTCTCGTGCGCGGGCGGCGTCACGGGGACCAGCCCGGCGCTGACGATCCCCGGGGGCAAGAACACCAAGAACCCGAAGGTGAAGCACCAGCCCCACACCTACCAGACCGGAACGTGGGCGGAGTTCGCGTCCGCCGGCGGCACCCTGAAGAAGTCCCTGAAGATCATCGACTTCACCATCAACGGCGGCCTGAACGTGTTCAAGGCGAAGTCGTCGAGCCTGGTGGTCGGCGGGTCGTGCGGGCCTGACGTCGGGTTCCTCATCAACGGAATGGTCAAGATCGGGCACTACGACACCAAGGTGGCAAGCGTGCTGGCATGTCTCGGCACCGACACGCGCACCGACTCGTCGCACGGTACGTTCCTCGGCGACTACCTCGTCACGAACGGCGTGGTGTCGGCCCAGATCGACCCGGCGGAGAGCCAGGGGACCCTGTAGGGGACAGCACGTCGCACCAGCGACGCCGCGACCGACACCCCGCGCCCGAGGGCTCGGGGAGGTCGCCGGCCGGGACGAGGGCGGGGCCGCGAGGCCCCGCCCTCGTCGCGCGCCGGGCGCCGTTTTGCCCGAGCCACCAGGGATTTCCGACCGAAAGGCAAGTAATGCCAGCGAGTCACTAGTATTTATAGGCGAAGGGGGGGGCCGTGCATCTCGACGGGGCGATCATGCTGGCCGGGGCCATCGTCGGGTTCGCCGTCGGGCTGACGGGGATGGGCGGGGGGGCGCTCATGACGCCGGTGCTCGTCCTGCTCCTGCACGTCCAGCCCGCCGCCGCCGTCTCGAGCGACCTGGTCGCGTCGGTCTTCATGAAGCCGGTCGGCGGCGCCGTCCACCTCCGCCGGGGCACCGTGCATCTGCACATGGTGCTGTGGCTCGCTGCTGGTGCGGTCCCTGCGGGGTTCGCCGGCGCGACCTTCCTGAACAAGGTCGCCAGCGGTAAGGCTCTGCAGAACGAGATCAAGTACGCGCTGGGGGCCGCCCTGCTGGTGGCCGTGGCCGGCCTCGTGGCCCGCTCGCTCACCCGGCCGGCGGCACCGGTGGTCGCCTCCGACGAGTTGCCCCGGGTGCGCGTGCTGCCCACCGTTGTCGTCGGCGTCGTGGGCGGCTTCATCGTCGGCGTCACGTCCGTCGGGTCGGGCTCGCTCATGATCGTGGCCCTGATGTTCCTCTACCCGCAGCTGACCGGTCGCCAGCTCGTCGGCACGGACCTCGTGCAGTCGGTCCCGCTGGTGGCGGCGGCGGCGTTGGGCCAGGTCATCTTCGGCGACGTCAAGCTCGGGCTGACGGTCTCCCTGCTGATCGGTTCGCTGCCCGCCGTCTACCTCGGGGCGCGCTTGTCGTCGATCGCACCCAGTGGCCTGCTGCGGTCGGCGATCGGCGTGATGCTGCTCCTGTCGGGGTTGAAGCTCCTGGGCGTCGGCAACGTCGTGGTGGCCACCGCCGGCGCCGTGGCGATCGCCCTCGTCGCCGGGGCGGCGGTCGGGTCCCGGCGACGGTCGGTCGGGATGGCGCGGGCGGTCGAGGAGATCCCGGCCTAGCGCCACGCCCGACGGCCAGGTCCGCACGACACGAGCCGTCCGGCCACCGGGACGTCCGGGCACCGGGACGTCCGGGGGTCAGCGCGCCGTCAGGACCCGGTGTCGTGCGCGACCGGGACCGTGTGCGTCTCGATGGCGGCCACGACCTCCCCGACCGGGACCGAGGTGTGCTCGACGACGAGGCCGAAGGGCCGGTCCTCGCCGGAGACGTCCTCGAGGTTCCGTCGGGCCGGCTCGGGCAGCACCAGGGTGAGGAGGCATCCGAGGACGGCGGCCCCGCCGGCGACGAGCAACATCCCCCGGAGGCCGACGCTCTTCTGGAGCTGGGGGACCAGGAACACCCCGATGAACGCGCCGAGCTTCCCGATGCCGGCCGCGATGCCGTGGCCCGTCGTCCGCATGCTGACCGGGAAGAGCTCCGACGGCAGCACGAACGTGGTGGTGTTCGGCCCGAACTCCGTGAAGAAGTAGCTCAGGCCGAAGATGAGCAGGAACGGGACCACCACCGTGGTGAGGCCCGGGATGGCCCCGAGCGCCACGAAGGCGGCCGCCATGACGGCGAACCCGATGAGCTGGAGTCGCCGGTGGCCGATCCGGTCCATCTTCGTGAAGGCGAACAGGTAGCCGGGGACGGCGAAGACGAGGAAGATCCCGAGCGTCCACGCCAGCTTGGCCACCAACGTGGCGTGGGGGGCGACGTCCTTCAGGATCGCCGGGAGCGAAAGCGTGTTGCCGTAGTAGGCGTAGTCGAACAGGAACCACGTCCCCGCCGTGCCCAGCAGCACGGTCAGCATGCGGCGATTCGTGAGGAAGCCGACCAGGCCCATCCGGTGGAGCCCGTCGTGCGACGTCACCGACGGGGCGGCGACGACCCCGTCGGAGAACAAGGCGAGTTGGCTGGCCGCCCGGTCGGCCTCGCCTTGCACCCGAGCCTGGAATCGGGGCGACTCGGGCATCTTCGCCCGCAGGTAGACGACCGCGGCCGCAGGGACCGCCCCGAGGCCGAGCATGAGCCGCCACGTGAGGTTGTGGTCGATGCCCGACGACAGGAGGATGAGCCCCACCAGGGGGCCCACCACGAGGCCCAGCGCCTGCATCGAGAAGACCAGACCGACGAGCCGGCCGCGGTCGTCACGGTTGGCGTACTCGCTCATCAGCACCGCCGAGACGGGATAGTCCCCGCCGATCCCGAGCCCGAGGACGAAGCGGGCGACGACGAGCCAGATGAAGCCCGGAGCGAAGGCCGAGGCCACCGCCCCCACGATCATGATGGCGGCCACCGCGGCGTAGACGCTCTTGCGACCGAGCACGTCGGCGATCCGGCCGAAGACCAAGGCCCCCACGAATGCCGCCAGGATGGTCGAGCCCGCCACCCAGCTCGTCTGGGTCGTGCTGAGGTGCCATTGGGCCTTCACGAGGACGGCCACGGTGCTGATCACGAACAGGTCGTAGGCGTCGGTGAAGAAGCCCATGCCCGAGATCACCACCGCTCGGCGGTGGAACTTGCTCCTGGGTGCCTCGTTGAGGAGGTCGCTCACCGTGGCGCCGGCCGCCAGCCCCGTCAGCGGCAGGGTGGGTCCCGTCAGGTTGGTGCTGGCCACGGTCGTTTCCACCGACCCGGCCGCCGTCGTGAGCTCCACGGGTCCCCCTTGTCGTCGAGGTGGTTGTGCTCCTTCTCCGAGCCTTCCAGGACGAGGTAACCCGGAGGCCATCCGGAGGTAATCAGGACGCGAACATCAGGTGAACGTTCGGTGAACGAAGGGCGACAGCCAGGGGGGCCCGACGAGTGGCAGAGTCGTGGTCGGGCGGACCCGGGAGGGGCGATGCAGGCTGTGGACGAGGGGTGGGAGCGGGCCGTGGCGATCGTCGCCCACCCCGACGACCTGGAGTACGGCGCGGCGAGCGCCGTCGCCCGCTGGACGGCCCAGGGCAAGGAGGTCTCCTACGTGCTGGCCACCCGGGGCGAGGCCGGGATCGACGGGCTGGCGCCGGAGCAGGCGGGGCCTCTGCGTGAGGAGGAGCAGCGGCGCAGCGCAGCGCGGGTGGGTGTCGGCCACGTCGAGTTCCTCGGCCACCCCGACGGGGCCGTCGAGCCGGGCCTGGCGCTGCGGCGCGACCTGGCCGGGGCGTTGCGCCGGCTGCGTCCGCAGGTGGTGCTGACCATGAACTTCGAGCTCACCTGGGGCGAGAGCGGCAACGTGAACCACGCCGACCACCGGGCGGTCGGCCTGTCCACGCTCGACGCCTGCCGCGACGCCGCCAACCGCTGGATGTTCCCCGAGGTGGGCGACGCCTGGAACGGCATCACGGTGGTGTACGTGGCGGGGATGTCGGCACCCACCCACTTCGTGGACGTCACGGCGACCATCGACGACGGCGTGGCGTCGCTGCGCGAGCACCAGGCCTACATCGACGGCCTGGGGGTGGATTTCGACCCCGACGAGTTCCTGCGCGACATCGCCGGCTACGGGGGCATGGCGGCCGGCTGCGAGTACGCCGTGCTGTTCCAGGAGTTCCACGCCTGAGGCCCCGAGCCTGACCTCCGGCGCCGGGACGGCGGCGGGGTAGGACGGCGCGGGCCGCTCAGGGGCGCCGGACCCGCCCTCGCAGCGCCAGCAGCGCCAGGGTGAGCGACACGGCGCCGAAGGCGGCGATGGCCAGCACCGCCTGTCCGAGGGCCGTGAAGTTCCACACGGGCCCGGCGGGCCCGCCGGTGATGTCGTTGGATACCAGCGATCGCAGGCCCTCCAGGATGTAGGTCATGGGGTTGACGCCGGCGACGGCCCGGAGCCACCCCTGCAGTGCCTCCTTCGGGACGAACGTCGTGCTCAGGAATGTGATCGGGAAGAACAGGATGAAGCTGGCGTTCACGGCGCCGGGGTTCCCCGTCTTCAGGGCGATGGCGTAGGGAAGGCCCGTGAACACGAGGCCCCACACCCCCGACAGGACGATGAACACGACCATCCCGGGCACACCGGTGACGAAGTGCACGCCCAGGGCCAGGCCGACCAGGAGCACGGGCACCGCCAGTGCCATGACGAGTGTGAGGTCGGCGGTCATCAGCCCGAGCAGCAGGGGGAGCCGGCGCACGGGCGTGATCATCAGCCGGTCGAAGTAGCCGTTCTGGATGTCGGTCACCAGGGCGGACGCCCGTGACACCCCGGTGACGGCGAAGACGACAGCCACCGGGAGCTCGAAGGCCTTGAAGTCGATGTGGACGGCGGCATGGGTCACCGTCGACAGCGCGCCGATGTTCAGGACGTAGAAGAAGATCGGGACGATCAACGCCGGGATGACGGCCTCGGGCTCGCGGGGGATCTGCCGGATGGCGCGCCGGGCCACCGAGGCCACGTCCACGACGAAGCCCGCCGGGCGCGCCTGGACGCGCAGGGCGGTGGAAGCCGGGGCCACGGTCGAGGTCATGAGGCGTGCGTCTCCTGCGCAGGCTCGCTGCCGGCGTCGTCCCGGGGGCTTCGGGCGTCCCCGGCGTCAGCGGCGCCCGTGGCGTCGCCGGCGGTGTCCTTGCCCGCGGTGGCGTCGCCGGCGGTCTTCGCCGCCCGGGCGGCGGACTCCTCGGCCTCGAGGTGGGATCCCGTGAGCTGGAGGAAGACGTCGTCGAGCGTGGGCGTCCGGAGCGTCAGGCTGACCACGGTGGCACCGGCGCCGTGCAGCGCCAGGGCCACCGGGCTCATGACCGCCGCGCCGTCGCCGGCGTGCACCATGACCTCGCGGTGCGCGGCCACCACCTCGTCGACCCCCGGCAGGCGCCGCAGGGCTCCGAGCGTCTCGTCGGTGAGGTTCTCCACCCGGGCCACGATGACGTCGGTGCCCACCGTCCGCTTCAGCTCCTCGGGCGTGCCCTCGGCCACGAGCCGGCCCCGCGAGATGATGCCGACCCGGTCGGCCAGCTCGTCGGCCTCCTCGAGGTACTGCGTGGTCAGGAAGATGGTGGTGCCGTGCTCCTCGTTGAGCATGCGCACCTCCTCCCACACCGCCGCCCGGCTCTCGGGGTCGAGCCCGGTGGTGGGCTCGTCGAGGAAGAGGATGTCGGGGTCGTGGATCAGTGCGGCGGCCAGGTCGAGCCGGCGCTTCATCCCGCCGGAATAGGTCCGGATCTGGCGGTCGATGGCCGAGCCGATGTCGACGAGCCGGAGCACCTGGGTCATGCGCACCGAGCGCTCCTCGCGCCGCAGGCCGTAGAGGCGGCCCTGCAGGTCGAGCAGCTCGCGCCCGGTCTGGCGGTCGTCGAGCGCGGCGTCCTGCAGCGCCACGCCGATGCGCAGGCGGACCTTCTCCGGGTCGCGGGCGACGTCGTGCCCGGCGACGAGGCCCCGGCCCCGGCTGGGGCGGAGCAGCGTGCACAGCATCCGGACCAGGGTCGACTTGCCGGCGCCGTTCGGGCCGAGGAAGCCGTAGATCTCGCCCGCGGGGATCTCCAGGTCGACGCCGTCCACGGCCCAGAAGTCGCCGAACCGTCGGGCGATGCCTTCGGTGGCGACGGCCGGCTCGTTCACGGGCGACGAGGCTACCGGCCACTGCGAACGGTCGTGACAGGTCCCGGGGCGACGGCGCCCGGTTGGGTAGCCTCCGGGTCGTGGTGAGCCCGCGGCTGCGACCCCTCGTCGTGCGCAGCCGTGCCGCGCTCGAGCGCCTGGCCGTGTCGAGCCCCCAGGCCCGCCGGCTGCTGGCCAAGGTGGGCCGCGAGCTCACAGGTGCCGTCGACCGCGCCTACCAGCGCATCGACTACTACGGCCCCGGCTACTACGGCGAAGGCCGCGACCCGACGGGGGACCGCGCCGGGTGCTCGGGCTACGCCAGCTACGACCGGGTGAGCTCGAACGCCGACGTCGCCGCCTACGTCATGTGGCGCAATTTCGGCGGCGCCAAGCACGTCCTCGACGTGGGCTGTGCCACGGGCTACGTGGTCGAGGCGCTGCGCGACCTCGGCCTGGACGCGGTGGGGTGCGACGTCAGCCGCTACGCCGTCGACCACGCCACGCGCGGCGCCCGGGGCCACGTCCGCGTGGGCGACCTACTGGCCGGCCTGCCCTGGCCCGACGGCTCGTTCGATCTCGTGAGCGTGCTCGAGACGCTCGAGCACCTCCCGCCCGAGCGCGTCCCCGGCGCCCTGGCGGAGCTCCGGCGGGTGTGTGCGGGCTGCGTCTACGCCACCATCCCGTCGTTCGGCGCCAACAACGGCGCCGGGCCCGACGGTCACCTCGACGGCAAGGTCGGGCCGCAGCACCTGGAGCACTACCGCTCGCTGCCCCCGGGGTTCGACGGCCCGGTCCCCTTCGAGGACCTGGCCCGCGACGCCGCCGGCGAGCCCATCGAGGGCCACCTCACCATGGCGTCGTTCGGGTGGTGGACCGAGCGCTTCGCAGACGCCGGGTTCGAGCGCCGCCCCGACATCGAGCGGCGCGTGTACGCCGACATCGAGCCCGCCGGGCTGGCCCCGTTCTGGAACGTCTACGTCCTGTCGGTGCCCGGCGCCCCCGAGCACCTGGCCGAGCCTCGCGATCCGCAGCGCACGCTGGTCGATCTGGGCCTGCGGCACCCCCTCTACGGAGGCTGACGCCCGCGGCCCCCGTCGCGGGCTCGTGCGGCCGTCGTATGGTGGCCCCCATGGGACTGGCCGATTACGACGACTTCGAACACCTGGCATTCGACCGCCGCTCCGACGGTGTCGTGGTCGTCACCCTCGACCGCCCCGAGGTGCTGAACGCGGCCAACGTCCGCATGCACCGCGAGATGTCGGAGGTGTGGGCGGTCGTCGACGCCGACCCCGACGCCCGTGTCGCCGTGGTCACCGGGGCGGGCCGGGCGTTCAGTGCCGGCGGCGACCTCGACATGATCGCCGAGATGACCGATGACTACGAGGCCCTGCTGGCCCAATGGCGCGATGCCCGGGGCATCGTGGAGAACATGCTCGCCGCCACCAAGCCCGTGGTGTCGGCGATCAACGGCGTGGCCGTGGGCGCGGGCCTGGCGGTGGCGCTGATGGCCGACATCAGCATCGTGGGGGAGTCGGCGCGCCTTTCCGACGGGCACGTGCGCCTGGGGGTGGCTGCCGGCGACCACGCCGCGCTGCTGTGGCCGCTGCTGTGCGGCATGGCCAAGGCCAAGTACTACCTGCTGACCGCCGACTTCCTGGAGGGCCCCGAGGCCGAGCGCATCGGCCTGGTCACCAAGTGCGTCCCCGACGACCGCGTCGTGGCGGAGGCCCTGGAGGTGGCCGCGCGCCTGGCGCGGGGGAGCGCCACCGCCGTGCAGTGGACGAAGCGGGTCATGAACCAGTGGCTGCGCCAGGCGTCGCCCGTCTTCGGGGAGTCCGTCGCCCTGGAGATGCTCGGCTTCCTCGGGCCCGACGCGCGCGAAGGCCTGGCGGCGGTGCGCGAGCGGCGCGAGCCTCGCTTCCCCTCCGCCCCCGCGGCCGGCGCCGGCGGCGCTACTGGACGGTGACGAGCGTGCCGAGCGGGGTGTAGGGGTACACCACGGCGGCATTGGCGGGTGCCATTTCCACGCAGCCCAGGCTCTGGGGGGTGCCGTAGCTCGACCGGATGAAGCCGTGGAGGGCGTCGCCCCCGTGGAAGTAGCTGACCCACGGCACGCCGGGATCGTGGTAGTGGCTGCCGTCAGGGTTCGTGCCCGACATCGTGGTCGAGGTGTAGCGCACGTACACCGGCCAGGTGCCCAGCTCGGTCGGCGCCGCCTGGATGCCGGTGTTGGCCCGCGTCGTGTACACGGCCGCGCCGTCGCGCCACACGTTCACGTGCTCGGGGACCGACGTCGAGACGTCCACCCAGTCGTAGTGCCCGTCGCTGTCGACCTGGTCGGCGGCGGTCGCCTGGAGCAGCGCCTGCCACACCTGCGGGCCGGCGACACCGTCGGCGGTCATGTGCTGCTGGCTCTCGAAGGCCATCACCGCGCCCTGGGTCACGACGTTGGGTTCACCCGGGGACCACAGGGACGTGAAGGTGCCCGGCATCGTGTCCCAGCGCCAGGCGAACGAGCCCAGTTGGGGCACGGCCTCCTCGTTGGGGGTGACGGCCGCCGGGTCGGCGGGGGTGAAGGTCAGGGGGAGGTAGCCGAGGTCGGCGAGGAGCTGCTGGAGCCGTAGCGTCGACATGGAGGCCACGGTGAAATGGGTCGTGAGGGGCTCGGCGAGCCGCTGGCCGCGGCTGCCCTTCACACCGTCGGGGCCGCCCGGCACCGACACCGACAGGGCGGCACCCGGGGGGAGGGGGGCGGCGGCGTCGAAGGCGAGCGTCTGCGGGGAGGTCTGGACCCACGAGCCGGCGACCGGAGGGACGATGGAGGGCACGGGCGTGTCGGCGGCCAGCGCCACGGTGAAGTGGACGCTCACGGGGGTGTCGGACGGCACGCCGGCGGCGTCGGGAGCGGGCACGGTGGACATGATGTCGAGCCGACCGGCCGGTGTCGTGGGGTCCGCCGACGCCTTCGACGGGGAGACCTTGGTGACCACGAGGGCCGTGGTCGCGACGGCCACGGCGGCGGCCGCGACGACGACCCCGGCGATCAACCAGCGATGCCGGGTGTCGCTCCTCTGGCGTCGGTGTGCGGCTTCCGGCATGGCGAACGGCTCCAGCCTGATGCTAGCAGCGCTCCCTGTCCGCCAAACCGGTCATTCCACTCGATTCGGCGTTCTGTGGGCGAATGTGGCCGCTCCCACCGGTCACCGCGGGCCGCCGATGGCGCGCGCCACGCGGTCGCCGATGCGGTCGATGCGCTCGGGGTCGGTGACCTTGCCCCCGGTGGCGGCGTCGCGCACGTAGAAGGCGTCGACGACCTCGTGGCCCGAGGTGGACACCCGGGCCGCCACCACGTCGAGGTCCAGCTCGTACAGCGCGGTGGTGACCCGGTGCAGCAACCCCACGCCGTCCTCGGCGCGCACCTCCACCACGGTGGAGGCCGCCGACGCCGCGTTGTCGGCCGTGACGCGGGGCTCGACGGGGTGCGGCGACACCGCCCGCCGGCCGCCCGCGTAGGCGAGCGCCTGCTCGGCGAGCCGTGCCTCGAGCGGGAAGGTCCCGCGCAGGACGGCGTCGAGCTCGTCGGCGACGCGCTCGAAGTCCGGCCACCGGCCCCGGGACGGCTCGACGACGAACGTCTCCACCGCAAACCCGTCCTCCCCGGCGATGTCGGCGGAACGCACGTCGAGGCCCCGGAGCGCGAAGACGCCGGTGACGGCCGACAGGAGGCCCGGCCGGTCCCGCGAGACGACGGTGATGTTCGGCGTGTCGGCGGCGACGACCGAGCGCCCCAGCCGTTCGACCTGGCGCATGAAGCCGCGGTGGCGGTCCGTGACGAGGGGCGTCTCCCGGCGCACCTCGCCGCCCGCGAGCCGGGTCTCCACCCGGCGCACGAGGTCGGCCACCAGGCCCGCCTTCCACGGTCCCCACGCCGCCGAGCCGGTGGCCAGGCTGTCGGCCTCGGTGAGGGCTGCCAGCAGGTTGAGGCACCCGCTGTCGTGCACCGCGGTGGCGACGGCCTCGATGGTGGCGGGGTCGTCGAGGTCCCGTCGCGTGGCCAGATCGGCCAGGAGGAGGTGGTTGCGGACCAGGCCGACGAGGACGTCGACGTCGTCGGGGGGGAATCCCATGCGGCGCGCCATGTCGCGCACGACGGTGACCCCGGCATCGGTGTGGTCGCCGGGGAACCCCTTGCCGATGTCGTGGAGGAGCGCCCCCATGAGCAGGAGGTCGGGTCGGCCGACGCGCGAGGCGAGCGGAGCGGCCTGTGCGGCCGCCTCGAGGAGGTGCCGGTCGACGGTGAAACGGTGGTAGGCGTTGCGCTGGGGGCGGTTGCGCACCGCCGCCCACTCCGGCACCAGCCTGACGAGCAGGCCGCGCTGGTCGAGCGCCTCCAGGGCGGTGATGGCGGGTGGCCCGGCGGCCAGCACCCGCACGAATGCTGTCCGCATCTCCGGTGGCCAGGGGTCCCGGGGCGCCGACAGGGTGGTCAGCAGCTGCTCGAGTGCGGCGCGTCCGATGGGCAGGCTGCGCTCGGCGGCGACGGCCGCCACCCGCAGGACCAACGTCGGGTCGCCCCCCGCGTCGGCGCCGTCCTCGACGACCACCTCCGCCGCTCCCGTGACCCGGTCGGCGAGCAGGGCCACACCCGGCTCGACCACCGTGGTCGTCGTCGGCGACGCGCCGGCGTCCTCGGTGGCGCCCCGGGGTCGGAGCCACCGCCGGCGCGTCCGGGGCGACGGCCACAACGAGCGCCGCCGCCACACGTCGTCGCTCACCCATGCGATCGTCCGCCCCGCCTCGGAGATGGACGCCATCAGCGCGTCGGCATCGGGGAAGTCGAGCGCGTCGGCCACCTGGTCCTGCTCCTGCAGCAGGAGATGGTCGGTTGCCCGGGCGGTCACCCGGTGCAGCTCCACGCGCGCCGCGATGAGCGTGGCGCGTGGGACCGACAGCTGCGCCAGGTCGATGTGCTCGGCGAGCGCGGGCAGTGCCTGGGCCGCCGCGCCGACGGCGTGGACGTCGCGCAGGCCCCCGTGCGCCTCCTTCAGGTCCGGCTCGAGCAGGAAGGCGACGTCCCCGCGGGCCCGGTGGCGCTCCTCGACCTGGGCGGCGAGCGCGGGGAGCCACGCGCCGGCGAGCTCCCGCCATTGCCGGTGCGCCTGGGCGAGCATCGGCTCGGCCACCGAGGCGTCGCCCGCGACCACCCGGCCGTCGAGGAGGCCGAGCTGGGCACGAAGGTCCTCGCGTGCCACGGCGAGCACCTCCGCCGGAACCCGGACCGAGTGGTCGAGCTTGATCCCCTCGTCCCATACCGGGTACCAGACCGCATCGGCCACGGTGCGGATGTCGCGCCGCCCGTGGTGGACGAGGACCACGTCGAGGTCGCTGAACGGGCACAGCTCGCCACGCCCGTACCCGCCGACGGCGACGAGGGCGATCCCCTTGGTCTGCCCGCCGGTCGCCTTCTGCAGGAGGCCCGTCAGCCACTCGTCGGCGGCTGCCGACAGGGCGGCGCCGAAGGCCTCACCCCGGAGGTCGAGGCGCTCGAGCAGCTCCTGTCGCAACGCCCGGAGGGACACGGGCGACGGTACCACCGGCGCGTGCACCCGGTGGGGCCCGGGTCGACGGTGCCCGGGGGTGCGGCAAACGCGGTCCGGGGGCGTAGCCTGGGTCGTGGCACCCGGCAGCGCCAGGTGCACGGGAGGATCAGATGAGCGATCGGAGCACCAAGGGGTCCGGGCTCAGCCTCCTCGACACCGCCCTCGTCGTGGCGGGGGTGGTCGGGGGCGTGCTCGTCGTGCTGTGGCTCGTGCACGCCGTCGTGGGGATGCTGCTCTTCGGGTTCAAGGTGGCGGTCCTGGTCGTCGTGGTGGCCGTGATCGTCCGTCTGGTCCACGCCGTCACCCGCAACCGGGACTGAGCTCACCCCGGGGCCGGGCGTTCCCCGGCTGCCGGTGTCCGCCGCGGGCGGGTCGGGGCCACCGGCGCCGCCCGGCGCGGTAGGTGCCCGCGGCGCTCAGCGCCGCAGCATCTCCTCGTACAGCTCGATGTGGTCGGCGACCATCCGCTGCGTGGAGAAGTAGCCCTCGACCGCGGCGCGGCAGTCGGCGCGCGACAGCTCGTCGATGCGCCCGATGGCCTCGACCATGGCCGCCTCGTCGTCGCACAGAAAGCCCGTCTTGCCGTCCTCGACGACCTCCGGCGCGGCGCCCTCGGGGAAGGCCAGAACCGGGGTGCCGCACGCCATGGACTCGAGCATGACCATCCCGAACGGCTCGTTCCACCGGATCGGGAAGAGCAGGGCGCGTGCCCGGGCGAGCAGCTCGATCTTGTGCTCGTGGGGGACCTCGCCGAGGTAGACGGCATCGGGACCGAGGAGGGGCGCGACCTGCGCGTCGAAGTAGGCGCGTTCCCAGGGCTCGCGCATCTTCGCCGCCACCAGGACCCGCATGCCCGCCTTGCGGGCCACCTCGATGGCACGGTGAGCCCCCTTGTCGGGCGCCATGCGGCCCAGGAACAGCAGGAAGTCGCCGTGCTCGTCCCCGCCGCCGTCCCCGAACGGGAATGCCGAGGCGTCGAGGCCGTGATGGATCACGCGGGCGATGGGCACATCCGGTGCGCCCCGGTGCTGGGCATGCGAGATGCAGACGATCGGCACGCGGGGCGCCAGGACGCGGTAGAGGTCGGTGAGCTCGTCGTTGAAGGGGCCGTGGATCGTGGTGACGACGGGCAGGCCGGGGTAGCGCTCGGCGTAGAAGGGCCCCATGACCGTGTGGTCGTGGACGACGTCGTGGTCCGAGACCACCTCGTAGGCGTGGACCACGTGGCGCAGCTCCGGGACGGCCATGCCGATGCGCATCCCCTCGGCGTGCGGGAGCGCCCAGGCCCGGGGGACCGGACAGGTGGAGTCGCCGGTCGTGAACAGCGTGATGTCGTGCCCCGCGGCCACCAGGCCGCGCGCCATCTGGTCCACCACGAGCTCGATCCCCCCGTAGAGCGGCGGCGGGATCGGCGTCCAGGGAGGGGCGATGAGAGCGATCCGCATGGCCTGATTCAACCACCTCCCCGGGACCCCCCATTGGATCCGCCGTCGGATCCGCCCGGCCCTCCGGGCCCCGGAGCACGAGCGGATAGGCTCGCCGGGCGTTCCGGCGGCGTGGCCGAGTGGTTTAGGCAGGGGCCTGCAAAGCCCCGTACGGCGGTTCGATTCCGCCCGCCGCCTCGAGGAGTGCCGCGCGGGAATGGCGGTGGACGAGGAGAGGCCCATGGCAGTCGTCGGCGACCGTGTTCAGGTTCCCTCCACACGCGTGGGCCAGGCGCCGCGTGAGGGCGTCGTCGTGGGGGTCAGCGGCGGGCTCCTGCGGGTCGAGTGGTCCGGGGGCGAGCAGTCCACGATCACGGCGTCCACGGGATCGCTGGTCGTCGTGGGCCGGGTGACGTCCCTGACCCGTCGGGCCCCGTCAAATGCGGGGGCGGGGAAGAAGGCGAAGGGCACCAGGGCAGGCCCCGCCAGGCCCGCAGCCCGCAGGCCGCGGGCGACGACCGGCGCCCGGAAGTCAGTGGCGTCGACGGCCCCGAGCAAGCTCACGACGCCTGCCCCGACGACGATCACACCGTCCGGGACGGCGAAGCCTGCCGTCAAGAAGTCTGCGGTCGAAAGGCCTGCGAAGAGGGCCGCCACGAAGAAGGCTTCCGGCAAGAAGGCTTCCGGCAAGAAGGCTGCGACCGTGAAGGCGGTGACCAAGAAGCCAGCCACCAAGGAGCCAGCCACCAAGAAGGCCGGTGGGAAGGCCGGGAAGCACGCCGGTCGGCACAAGGACGGTGGCGGCAAGTCCTCGTCGAAGCGGCCATCTTCCGGGTCGAAACACGGGAAGTGACCCGACATCGGCCTCCGGCGAGCCCGGAGCCGGGTGCTCAGCCCTCAGGGCTGCTGGTGTAGTCCCAGACCAAGGCGGATTCCTGGGGCGTGCCGAGGAGCAGCTTGCCGGGATGTTGCTTCTCGATGTGCCCGACGAGGCCGTTGTAGATCGAGAAGCCGCAGAGCTCCTGGAGCCGGCGCGGGAATCGTCGGACCGTGTCGAGCGGGATGCCGAGCTGCTGGTTCTCCTGCTGTCGGATGTAGCCCGCGCAGTAGTTCATGGCGATGCCGACCCGCCGCTCGCCCGTCGTGTTGGCCCCGCCCCCGTGCCACAGGCTCCCGACCCAGACGAGGACGCTGCCCTTCGGCATCTCCGCGGCGATGGTGTCGTGGTGGCCCAGGAGATCGGGGGAGTGGTCCGCGAGGTGGGTCCCGGGGCACAGGCGCGTGGCGCCGTTCTCCTCGGTGAAGTCCGTGATGGCCCACATGGTGTTGCAGATGATGGGCGGGTGGGGTTTCAGCAGGGGGATGAGCTGGTCGTCCGCATGGATCGGCTGGGGGGTCTCGTCCGCGCCGATGGCGATGGACGACAACGACGAGATGAGGAGCCCGGGGTCGAGGACCTTCTCGACGATCGGGAGGACGTTCGGGTGGACGGGGATCCTCTCGTAGAGGGCGCCGTGCACGAGCAGGTTGTAGATCCGCGTGGTGTGCCGACCCTCGAAGGCATTGTCCGCCGGCACGATGCCGAGGTCGTGCTCGAGGCGCAGCAGGTCGTCGTAGATGGCGTCCGCCAGATCGGTGGCGATGGCGTTCTCGACGATCGACCAGCCGTCGGATCGGACCCGCTCGGCGTGAGCCGTGAACACGGCCTCGTCCAGCGTCTGCCGGTCCGACCCACCCTGTGCAACCGCGGAGGTGGCCATCCTCGCTCCTCGATCCGTGGCCGAACGGCGACGCCCATGGTGCCACGGGCATGGCCGGAATGCACCGGGAACGGGGGCGGGAGCGCCGGAGGCGGTGGTAGGGTCATCGGCCACGGGCCGTTGGCGCAGTTGGTAGCGCACTTGCATGACGCGCAAGGGGTCAGAGGTTCGAGTCCTCTACGGCCCACCGTGCGGTCCCTGGCCGCCACCGTGTCCCCACGAGCTCTCCGGCCCGATGCACGCACGAGTCCGTCCCTGCGCGCCGGGGACAGGGCAGCCGCTGCATCACCGCGCGCGGTCGCTGTGTGATCGCATCCGGAAAGATCACGTGAAGCTGAAACTGGACCTGCACGACGTCTACAACCGTGGCCAGGACATCGACCGAGCGCTGCGCGCCGTCATCGACGAGGCGGTGGACAAGAGGGCCTCGCTGGTCGAGATCATCCCCGGCAAGGGCAGCGGCCAGCTCAAGAAGCGGGTGCTGCGTTTCCTCGACCAGAAGGAGATACGAGCGCTCTACCATCGTGTCGAAAAGGACGCTCACAACTTCGGCCGGGTGTTCGTGCACTTCCGATGGAAGTGACCCGCCGCAGCGTTCCCGTCAACGCCCGACGGCGACCTGCCGGAATCGGCTGATGCGCCTGTGGCGGAGGGTGGCGATGACCGTGGTCGCCGCCCTGGCGGCCGCCGGAGCGCTCACCGGCTGCGACGGCAACCCGCACACGGCGACCCCGGTGCCCGGCACCGGGCCGGCGGCGAAGGACAGGTGCACGTTCAACCTCGGCACCTCCGCCTTTACCGGCGCGTACGGCACGGCCTCCGAGATCGGATGGGAGGGCAACCACCAAGGCGTCGTGACCTGCCTCGGGGGCACCTTCTACGTCCAGGACCGCATCAACCGGGATGTCGGCTTCGGCATCTACCAGGGGGCCCCGACGACGTGGACACTTGCGGACGGGTACCTCCCCGCCCAGATCACGACCTTCCCGCGCGCCGGGGCCACCGTCTCCATCACCGAGTTCGCGGACAAGGTGGAGATCGGGGGCGACGCCTACGTCGCCGTGTACTGCCGGGTCGCGGTCCGGAACACGACCGGCCACGTCATCGAGGCGAACCCGAACGCCTCGGCCGGGCTCATACCCCTGGACACCGTTCCCGACGCGGTCGGGGCCCATTCGTCGGTCGCCCATGACTACGTGGTCGCCGTCGACCGTTTCGGTAACGACTACCCGTGGCCGACCTCGGCCGCACTGGCCGCCGGCGGGTCCTTCGAGCAGCACTTCGCCCACATGCGCGCGTTCTGGAACCAGCAGCTGGGCACCATCGCCGGCGTCAGCGTTCCGGACACCTCGATCGACGATGCATACAAGAGCGGCTTCATCTACACCCAGATCGCCCGGAGCGGGAACGATCTCGACACCGGGGTCAACGGGTACGAGGCGGAGTTCAACCACGACGTGATCGGCATCCTCGCCAACCTCTTCACCCAGGGGTACTTCATCGGGGCCCACGCGCTGCTCCTGGAGGCTCGCAACGTCGTGGGATCGCAGGCTGAGTACCGCGACGGGGTGTGGACCTACGCGTGGCCGTGGGCGATCTACCTGCTGAAGACCGGCGACCTCGGTTTCGTGAAGGAGCACTTCTCGTCCGAGGGACCCGACGGAGCCGGACAACCGAGCATCAAGGACACGGCACACGCCATCGCCGCCGACCGGACGGGCCCGTCGGGGATCATGGGCACGACCGACGACATCGACTCCCGGGGCTACTGGACCGTCGACGACTACGAGGCCCTGATGGGACTGGCCGCCTACCGCTATGTGGCCCAGCGGGTCGGTGACGGTGCGGAAGTGCGGTGGGCGACGGACCAGTACGACTCGCTCCTGGCGGCCACGAACTCGATCCTCGACGCGACGATCAGTCGGTTCGGCCTCGACTACCTGCCCTGTTCGATGGTGGAGCCCAACACCGCCGACAGGTGCGCCAACCCGCAGGACGCCAATTGGGCCGCGCCCTTCCAGTTCGGCAAATGGGCCTGGGACGCCCAGCTGTTCGGTGCGCCGGTGAACGGGCCCGGCCTCGACCTGATCGACGCCACGTACTCGTACGGCTTCGCCCGGCTCCGCGGCGTGCTTCCCCCCGACACCTTCGGCGGTTTTCCCTCCGACTACTACACCACCGCCTACAACGCCGGCTACGGCAGCTGGGGTCTGGCGAGCACGCAGCACCGCGATCAGGGGATCCTGAGCTACCAGTTCATGATCGCCAACGGACAGAGCGGGCCGTACTCGTGGTGGGAGAGCGCCAGCGCCCCCTCGACGGACACGCCATGGACGGGGAACCATCCCGCCGCGGGACAAGGCTCGTCTCCCCACGCGTGGGGGATCGCCGAGGCGAACAAGGTGCTGTTGGACTCACTGGTCGCCCAGCGGTCCGACGGCGACGTCGTCGTGGGCCGGGGCGTCCCCCCGCGGTGGTTGGCGCCGGGGTCGACGGTCTCGGTCACCCATTTCCCCACGACCGCCGGGAAGCGCACGAGCTTCAGGGTCTCGTCGCGCCGGGGGTCGGTGTCGTTGACCCTGACCGGCCGGGCACCCTCGGGGCACGTGCTCTTCGAGCTCCCCGAGTTCGTCGGCAACATCGGGGGCGTGTCGTCCGGCGTCGTCGACCAGGCGACGGGTACCGTGACGCTGGCCTCCTCGACCAGGAGCGTCACCGTCCGACTCCGGGGGACTCCGTCGTCCTGACCCGCCCCGCTCGTCGATCGAGGGGCGCGGGCCGGGTCGGCCGTTTCCCATCCGACCGATGTGCTCCACCCGGTCGGGTCGTCACAGGGGTATGTCGTCCTCCGCCTTTCGCACCTCCGCCGTGGCAGGTTGCCCGTGGCCCGCGTCGTCCCCGAGGACGGCGACCCCTCCGAGATCGCCGCCGGACCCGAGACCACCCGGCCCGCGTTCGTGGCGGCACTGCAGCACCTGCCGGCGCGCCAGCGCGCCGTCCTCATCCTGTCGGGGGTCCTGCGGGCCTTCGAGGTCGAGGGCGCGCGACCGTGGCCGTCGCACCCTTGAACCGACCACCGCGTCGGCCGGGGACCCGGGTAGGGCCCGGCTCGGACGACGACGCGCTACCTGGGGGCCGGTCCCTCCGATTGGGCAGCCTGCCGGGAAGCGAGCTGGCGCGAGATGCCGAGCGCCCGGGCCACGTCACTGAGGGACGACCCCTGCTCCTTGGCCAGGTCGAACATGGCCAGACGGACCTGATGACGCACCGCCTCGAACTCCTCGATGGCTTCGGTCACCTCGCTGCGCCGCACCCGCCC
>DATKSK010000071.1 GCA_035531755.1 Acidimicrobiales bacterium
GGGAGCGACCGGTTCCGCACCGTCGCCCGCAACCGGCGCGCCCGGCACGAGTACGACATCCTCGAGACCTTTGAGTGCGGCATCGCGCTGCAGGGGAGCGAGGTGAAGTCGCTGCGAGCGGGCAGGGTGACGCTCGCCGACGCCTATGCACGGGTCGAAGGCGGGGAGGCCTGGCTCCTGGGCGTGCATATCCCGCCCTACGAGCACGCCGCGGGATTCGGGGCCCACGAGCCCGAGCGGCGGCGCAAGCTGCTCCTGCACCGGGGAGAGATCGACGAGCTCATGGGCAAGACGCAGCAGCAGTCGCTCACCCTGGTGCCGCTCTCCATCTACTTCAAGGACGGCAGGGCGAAGGTGGAGCTCGCCCTGGCGAAGGGCCGACGCCTGTACGACAAGCGCCACGCCATCGCCTCCCGTGACGCCGAGCGTGATGCGGCGCGCGAGGCCCGCAGCGCGGCGGGCAAGCACGTGGCTCGTGGCGCGAGCCGCGAGCGCTACTGACCGACCGGCCTCGATCGTGCGCCTGGCGTTCACGTTCGGCGACGGGCGGCGCCACCACATCACGGCCGTGCTCGACGACAAGGTGGTGGGATACCACGCCATGGCCGACGACGGCCCCGCCCTCCCCCACGACATCGCCCACGTCGTCGTGGAATCGCTCGTCGAGTTGCCCCTCGGCTTCCGGGGCCTCGTCGCCGCCGGAGCGCACTTCGAGACGCGCGACCCGGCGACGGCAAGCGCCCCGAGGGTCGAGGCGCACCGACCCGCTCGTGGAACTACACCTGCCTGAGCTCCAGGTGGCCGGGGGACTCATGAACCTTTCCCACCACCAGCTGGCTCGCCCGACGAGGACGATCACGGGTACGTCACCGCCGCGGATGCGCTGTGCGCCGAGCGCGGGCAGCCGCTCCCGGCAGCCGTGGCGCCCGAGATCGTGGCCCGGGCCCGTCGGGTGCTGGCGACGCTGACCCGGTGGCAGGCGACAACGCCTGGAGAGACTCTCCGCCTGGCCTTTCCCCTCGGTGGCGAGCCGCCGTGATTGGCGGGGCGTGCCGCCGGAACGACGGCCCGCCAGTAGGATGGGGGTCGAGGGCTGCGCCGCAGTTCCGTGACAGACACACGGGGGTGATTGGCTTCGACTTCGGTCGTCGATTCGGGAGAAGCGAGCCGTGGTCTCCGGAGCCACGTTAAAGAGCCGGAAACCAAAACAAATGCCGAGCCTACGCTCGCCATGGCTGCCTAAGAGGTAGCCCGTCCGTCCGGTCTCAGCCCCGCAGGCCGGTAGCGGGCGTCATTCAGTGGGGCTTACCTGAACGGTTCCGCCGACCGGCCGCCAGGGACACCAAAGATCGGCTGGGGACCTGCGAATTCGCCGGCGGCGGCGCAGGACCCGAGACTTAGCCGCTGGCTGCGCTCGGAGAAGGCCCGATGAGAAGCTGAAGGACGCGGGTTCGATTCCCGCCACCTCCAAGGATGCTCAGGGGAGACCGTGAGCACCGTTGGAGGTGCGCCGACATCCACGTAACGGTCGTAGATCGACCGCGCCCAAGTTACGGCGTCGCTCACCCGGATGCCCGACGGCTGTGGACGCGTCCAGAGTTCGAGGTTCTCAGGTCGGTTGTCGTCTCGGATGCCGTTGATGTGGTGGACCGTTTCTCCCTCCACGAGATACCTCCGAAGTAGCTCTTCGGCCACCAGGATGTGTTCGAACACGTATGGGCTCCGTCCCGCCCGCGGGTGCCCAGGAACTCGCACCATGACGTAGCCGGCTTTATGCCGCGTACGCCCCCCCTTCCAGTTCCCATTGGCATCGCCGACTTCGGTTCTGCAGCCTCCACACGTCTCCGATTTGGCTTGCTTTGCCTTCCCGCAAGCACACAGGTCTTTGGCCCTGCAGGCTGGACACCGAAGATGCCGACTGGACGGGTGGAAGATCCTCCCGCACTCATCGCACTGCCTCTCACGCATGACCGACGGTAGCTCGGGGGTGTATCGAGCAATCGGTGCAGCTTTGCGAGCTGCACCGCGAGCACACCTACGGCGCCGTCGGCGCCGCTGTTCACGACGGCGCTGTCCGCTACGACGCGGTGCTCAGGGCGGCTTCGCCGCGACGGAGGACGGTTCCGTAGCCCCGTTCTCTCGCCACCTGCACTGCCTCTTGCACAGGAGCGGTCACAGCGGCCCCCGAATCCCCGCGCGCAGCCCGTGTGGGGCCGAGGTAGAGAAGCGAGTCGGCCAGGAAGAACGGGGACTCGCTCGCCCGGCACCGGGCGATGGACTCCGCGAACGCCTCCTCCGCCCCCTCGGCGTCCCCGAGCAGGGCCCGCAACCGGGCGATGGCGAGCGGCGCCGGACCGAGCGTCCCCAATCCTCCCCACGCCGCCCACCTGGACCAGAACGGCTCCATCCCCTCAAGCACGAGGCGTGCTTCGTCGATGGCCTCCAACTCGACCACCACCATCGCCAGCGTCGCCGTCATGGGGAGCAGGCCCGCATCGACGGCGTGCCCCCGCCAGGCCTCGGCGGGCAATTGTCGAGGTCAAGAAGGGTCAGGAGGGCGTCGTCGGGTTCGAAAGCATTCCCGCTAGCTCCACCTGATCTCAATGGTATGCTGGCATACCATGAAGCGCACTACCGTGAAGCTGCCAGACGAGCTCGACGCTCGACTGCGTCACGAGTCAGAACGCCGTGGTCGCACGGTGTCCGAGCTGACCCGCGACGCGATCGACCTGTACCTCGGCGGGTCGGACGGACAAGGTAAGCGGCACCTCCTCGCAGCGGGCGCCGGGCGAAGCGGGCACCAGGACATCTCCGAGCGTGTCGAGGAGATCCTGTCGAAGGAGCTCGGGGCATCGCACTCCTGATCGACACCGGCCCGTTGTACGCGTACATCGACGCCGACGACCGTCACCACGCCGAGTGCCTCGAGCTGCTCGAGACGCACCCTGGGCCGCTGCTCGTCCCGGTCCTCGTCGTGAGCGAGGTCACCCACCTCGTCGCGACGCGCCTCGGCATCGCACCAGAGGTCCGGTTCCTGGGCGATCTCGCTGCCGGCGCGCTGACCCCGGAGCCTGTCCTCGCCGGTGACTGGTTGCGCATCGCCGAGCTGACCGCGCGCTACGGCGACCTTCCGCTCGGCGCGGTGGACGCCTCCGTCGTGACAGCAGCCGAACGCTTGAAGATCAGTGAGGTCGCCACGTTGGATCGAAGGCACTTCAGCGTCATACGGCCGAGCCATGTGGCGGCCTTCGAGCTGCTCCCGTAAGGACGCTCACGGGAGCATCCAACCGTTCCCGCATTTGTCGCGAGTTCGACCACGGGAAACGCAACACCAAGGATGCTCAGGGGTCGCGAGAGCCTTCGCCAAAGACCTGGTAGGCGACATCGCCGTCGCCGATGCTCACGTACTTGGTCTCGGGAGGCTCCACAGTCTCGAGCGAGCCATTGCCACCGGCGGGGTTTGCCCGGGCCAGGATGCCACTTCGCGCGCCACGTCCTGAGGTATCACCGGCGGGTGAGATTCCGTGGAGTCGAGAGGAATCAGCTCAGCCTCTCGTCGATGGCCACGCTCCGGCGGATGAACGTCGCCTTCAGACGCCGGATATGCCCCTCCGACTCGCTCGAACTCGGTGGATCACGCCGTCCGAGGCTGTGACCTCGAAGGATGCCGTTTGTTCAACAGTCTCCTACTGGCGAGGCGCGCCTGGCCGGCGGCCCGGGACTTCAGCCCTCTGACGACTGCTGGCTCTCGGCCGCGGTCAAGGGGGTCACCACGGCGTGCTGGGCCGTCCGCAGCAGCGGGCCGGGGTCCTGGCAGTCGCTGCACACGTCCCAGACCCGGAGCTCACCGTCGTTGTCCAGGGTCGAGAACCGGCTCGGTGACGAAAATGCGATGAGCCATGCGTCGCTCGGATCGCTCTGGCTCCTGAGTAACCGTCCGCTGTCGGCGCTCCACGTCTGGACGTCACCGCTGATGGAAGTGGTCACGATGTAGCGGTCGTCGGGAGAGTAAGCGATGTCGGTCAGCCCGGTGCTGCCGATCAGCTGGAAGAGCCGTCGTCCTGTGCGCGGGTCGAAGACGTTGGCAATGCCGTCCCAGGAGGAGACGGCCAGCTGGGTCCCCGCGGTATTCAAGGCGAGGGCGGAGGCCCGGCCGCCGGAATTGAGCAGCAGCGGTTTGGAGTGGACAGCCACGTCGATCGTCCAGATGTGACCACAGAAGTCGAGCAGCACGTCGACGGTGCCCTTCGTGTTGGCCGTCGCATTGTTGACGCCGCACACCGCCGTGGTCGGGGTGGCGAAGAGCCGGGTGGCCACGGCTCGGCCGGTGAGCACGTCGTAGGTGCGTAGCAGCGCACCTTTGGTGGTCGCTCCGGCCAGGGCCAGCTCCAGGTAGCGCCCGTTGTCGGTCAGACCCATGAAGGCGGGGGTCACGATCCCCACCGGGCCGAGGGGCACGCCGCTGAGCGTACGGACGGGGCGCAGGTCGGTACCCTCCGACACGGTGACCGTCCAGCTGGGGCCCGAGCCGTTGGGTACGGCCACGGCGACGGTCGCCCCCGAGGTGGCGACGATGGCGTTGGGGTCGGTGCTGAGCGCGTGCTGCTTGATCGGCACACCTGCCGGCCACGACCACGTCGTCCACTGGCAGGACGGCACGCAGGTGCCCGTATTGGACATGAGAACCGACGAGAACGTGTGGGCGCCCCAGGCGAAGGACGCCGGGGCGAGCGCGCCGGTGTTCAGCCCGACCGTTCCCACGCCCGGGCCGGTCGCCCGATAGATGCGAGCTGAACCGTCCCAGGCGGACACCAGGACACTCGTGGCGTCGGGGCTGAAGGACACCGCGTCGAGGTCGGAGGTCTGACCGAGGAGTGGAGCAAGCTCGTCCTGGTGCGGCACGGACCACACGCTTCCCGCCCCGTCCGCCTCCCCGATGGCCAACCGGTCTCCCGTCTGGCTGAAGGCCAGGGTCTCGACGCCGATCACGCCGAAATGGGCCAGGGTGGACTGCTGCGTCCATGTGGCGGTATTCCACAGCGTCACCACAGTGGTCCGGGTACTCGAGACCGTGCTGTCGGCGACGGCCAGCGTGCTCCCGGCCGGATTGGCCGCCACCTCGACGGCGTCGCCCGGAACTCCCACGGTCAGTGTGCGCACCACCTGACCGGTCGTGGTGTCCACCACGAGGAACGTCCCCGCTTGGGTCCCGAGCACCATCTCCGAGCCATCGGCCACGAAGGCCATGCCGTAGAGGATGGGGAACGTGGTGCTCAGCATCCGACCGGTCCTGGTGGCCACGTTCCACAGCTCGATCTGGTCGGAGTTGGTCAGGACCGCCAGCTGGGAACCGTCCTGGCTGAAGGCCATGGTGCCGGGACTGCCGGTGGCCGATGGACCGGACAGGTGGGCCGGAGTCAGCTGCCTGGTGACCGTGCCGGTCGACGGGTCGACCAGATCGACGACCTTCGCGACGGCGACGGCGGCCAGGTCGTGGGCGGGGTCGAAAGCGAGCACACACGAATTCGCCCCGGCCAGGGTCTCGTGCCAGGCCACCGTGCCGGTCGATGCCCGGTAGGCGGTCAGCTGACCACCCACCGCCACCCGCAGGATCAGCGGCTCATGCACGTCGAATCGGGCCACCGGCTCGCAGTTGGTGGCCGACTTGGCCAGCGGAAGGGCGCGCTCGACGGTCGAGTGGTCGAGGGCCAGGCGCACCGCGTAGAGGGCGTCGGGCGTCGGGGACTCTTCGAGGGCCTTGCTGGCCACCAGGACGGACGTCTCGGGGTCCGACGTGAGCAGGTTCTGGCTCTCGGCGGCCAGCGCCCGGGAGCTGGCCGTCGTCTCGGCGGTGACGGCCTGGCTTCGAGAGATGAGGGCGAAGACCAGCAGGGCGATGGCCACCGCCGCAACCGACACCCCACCCACGGCAAACCTTCGCTGGCGACGCAGGTTCGACTGCCGACTAACCAGCAGGTACGAGCGCTGCAATTCGGTCGGTGGCGGGTCGGCCTCAGCCTGGGCCCCGGCCAGCCAGCCCTCCGCGGCGGCCAGCTCGTTACCCCTGAGCAGGAAGCTGCGGTCATGGCCCTCCCGGTCCCACTCGGCCGCCTTGACCAACCACCGGGTGTGCTCCTTGCGGTACTCCAGATCGGTGTCGACGGCCACCACAAGCCGATCGACGGAGCGCTCGAACTCGCGTTCGTCGACGAACGGGATCCAGTTGCGCTCGGCAATCGCGGTCGGGATCTCGTCGTCGGGAACGACCTCGTAGATCAGGGGGACGATGCGCTTGCCGAGACTGGCGGCATGGTCCACCTCGTGCCCGCAGTAGGCCGACGACAGGGATGCCGGGCTGATGACGAAGACAAATGCCTCTGACTCTTCGATGGCCCGTCGGATGGCGTCGGGAAAGACTTCGCCGTCGGCGATGGTGTGGAGGTCCAGCCACACGTCTTTGCCGTGTGCGGCAAGCGCATCGCTCAGGCGCGTTACGAAGTCGCTGTTCTGCCGCGAGTAGGAGAGGAAGATGTCCGCCATGTTGAGCCCACCCTTGTCGCTCGCCGTCCGCCCCTCATGATCGCGCAATGCTGAATCACGCCGGGTGGATCATTGCTCACCCTTCCTCGACCATTTTGTTGAGAAGGGCAACCCACCCGATGCGCCCATGCTCGCCGCCGCCGTCACCCGCGTCACGAAGCTCTTCGGCAAGGTGCCGAAGGCGGTCGTTCTCGTCGAGGAACGAGAAACGGAGAACGGTTCAACGTCCACCAGTCGACCCACAACCACCGGACAGTGGACGAGACGTCCGGCATGCAGGCCACATCCCACATCAACCCCACCAAGCCGGCCGTCCCGGGCAAGGCGGTGCGCAGGGAGTTCGAGTACAAGCGCAACGGCACCCAGGTGCTCTTCGCCGCCCTGGATGTCCACGACGGAGCGATCGCCGGCTGGGTGACGGATCCGGTGGACCCATGACGGTCGACCGCTACAGGCCGCGTACGTCACGATGACCAACGCACGAGAGCATCAGCGGCCGAAGAGCCTGTTCAGCTGCTGCTCGCCGAAGGCCTCCCGGAAGGCGCGGACCGTGTACCCGGTGATCACCGATCGCTCCCGGGCCCGGGCCGTGGCCGCCCGCGGGAGGTCGAACAGCGGCCCCATCTCTCCGAAGTGGTCGCCGGGCCCGGCCACGGCGAGGAGCTCCTCGGTGCCGTCGGGGTGCCGGCGCACGAGGTCCACGGCCCCCTCGTCGACGACGAAGATGAGATCGCCCCGCTCCCCCTGGTCGAAGACGACGTCGCCGGCGTCGAGGTCGACACGCTTGGGCCGGAGCTCGGATTCGATGAAGCGAGGCACCAGCTCGACGACCTGGTGGGCGAGAGCGAGCAGTCGGTCGTCGTGCGTCGCCACGGCCACCACCCTGCCCTCCGCCGACAGGCCGGCGACCAGCCGGAGGATCCCTTCGACCTGGATGTAGTCGAGATGGGCGGTGGGCTCGTCGGCCAGGACGACCGGCGGGTCGAGGGCGAGCGCCCGGGCGATGGCGACGCGCTGTTGCTGGCCCCCGGAGAGCTCACCGGGACGATGGTGAAGGCGCGCCTCGAGGTCCACCCGCTCGAGCAGGGCGACGGCACGGGCGCGGGCCTTCGCCGCGCCCACCCCGGCGGCCCACATCGGTGCCGCCACGTTGTCGAGCGCGCTGAGGCTGGGGATGAGGTTGAACGCCTGGAAGACCACGCCCACCTGGTGCCGGCGGTACTCGGTGAGCGCCGGGCCCTCGAGCCCGGTCACCTCCACGCCGCCGACGCTGATCGAGCTGGAGGTCGGCTTGAGGATCCCGGCGATGCACGACAGCAGGGTCGTCTTCCCGCAACCGCTCGGGCCGAGCAGCAGGGCGAGGGAGCCCTCCTTGACGGTCAGGTCGAGCCCGTCGATGGGACGGATCGAATAGTCGCCGCTCGCGTACTCGACGGTGAGGTCGCGGATCACCAGCTCGGCCATCACGGTCCCCCGAAGGCCATGGCGGGCTGCACCGCGTTCACCCGCCGGAGCCCGGCCACGCTGGCGAGCAGCCCGATGACGACCGCCAGCCCCGGAAGAGCTCCGAGCGCCCAGCCCGGTATGTCGACGACGATGGGGAACGTCGGCACGAGGATCACGCCGAGCGCCACGGCGATGACGGCGGCGCCGAGGGAGATGACGGTCGCCTGCAGCGCCATGCCGGAGATCAACTGGGAGTTGGCCGAGCCGGTCGCCTTGAGCACGGCGAAATCGCGGGTCTTCTCCAGGGCGGAGATGTAGACCACCGAGCCGATGATGCAGGCGGCGATCAGCCAGAGGAACAGCTCGAGGAAGGATATGACCTGCTGGGCCTTGGCGAGCGCCCTGGTCATGTCCGACTTGACGGTGGCGGGCGACAGCAGCCGGTACCGGGCGGGCACCCGGAGCGGCTCGCCGCGCAGCAGCACGGCAGTCACCTGGCGCTGGCCCTCGAACACGAGCTGCTGGGCGGCGCGCATGGTGACGAACATGTTCGGGGTGCCCGCCAGCAGCGTGGAGTGGCGCAGCAGGCCGACGACGGTGAACGACCTCGTTCCCATGGTGATGTGCTGGCCGAGCCCGTCGCCGAGGGAGGAGTCGACCATCGTCTCGTCGTCACGCCGGGGTCGCCGACCCTCGACCGGTGCGGGGAAACCGAGGTTCCCACGGCTGACGCCGAACAGGTTCACGTTCGAGGGCCGGGAGAGCGGCCCGACGGACTGAAGCCCGTAGATGAGCCCGGCGGCTTCCCGCACCCCGGGCGAGGAGGCCAGCTGCGCGATGGCCGTATCCGGGATCGGTAGGCCGCTCGTGAACGGACCCGGGGTCCCGGCGTGGACGACCCAGGCGTCAGCCCCGAAGCCCTGTATGGCGCGGTCGGCCTCGACGCCGAAACTGCTCGCCACCCCGGCGAGGATCAGCGCCACCGTGAAGACGAGCGACGTGCCGAGGACCGAGATCACGAAACGCCGCCTGCGCCACTGCAGGTCGCGCAGCGCGAGTCTCCACATCGTCCCCCCTGTCAGCGTGTGCCGGGTCCTGACCGCGCCCGCGGTCGGATCAATACACAGCCCCGTCCGCGCCGGCCGCCGACGACGGCACGTCGGCGAGCACGTGTGGTCCAGGCCGTGAGGTAGGACGGTGAGGTAGGACGGTGAGGTAGGACGGTGAGATGTTCTCAGGCCGGTTGTCGTCCCGGATGCCGTTGATGTGGTGGACCGATTCTCCCTCCATGTCACGCCGAGGTTTTGAAAGCATCCCCCTGGCTCCATGACCGCCGCCTCCACGACGAAGGGTGATCCGGCAACGGAACACTCGGTGTTCCTGAAACCCACGGTTCCGGCCTGACCCCGACATAGGCTCGAAGCGTGAATTGGGCCCAGCGGAAGGTCGATGTCGCTGCCGAGGGCCAACGGTACGCTCTCGGTCGTACGACCGAATTCGACGGCATCTGGCGCAAACGGCCGTGGGGATGGCGGCTCGTCTCACGGTATCCTCGCACCGAAGAGGGCTGGCGAGTCGCGTCAGCGCAGTTCTCGGACTGGGAGCCGTACGCCCAGGTCGAGGGGAGCCGGATCCTCTTTCGCGACGAGGCACCCTCACCCCGTCGGCGGCGACGGATCTGGGGATGGTCGCTCATCGCCATCGTGGCAGCCGTCACCGCGGCGGGCGGCGTCGTGCTGAGCCGCAACGGATGGAGTCTCTCGCCTGCCGGTTCGGCTGCCACCGGCGGTCGCCCGACCGCACAGGTCGTCGGTCCGGGACACCTGGCCACGGGTCCCGACTTCATCGACTACATCCAGTGGCATGACCTCGGAGGCCGACTCACCGGGTCGGCGCACGTCGTCACCCTCACCGGCCATGCCCCAGACCTGAATACGGCCACGAGGACGCTGGCAGTGAGCGGGACGCTCAACGCCTCGACGATCAGCCTGAGCTTCGACGGCAGCCCGGCGGCGTTCGGAGCCCTGTCGGGAGGATCGTTCACGGTGGACTTCCCGCAACCCGGAAGCGCTCTCGCACCGGTCACCTTCGTCAGCGCATCGGCGTTGCAGTACGCCCGAGCTGTCGCAGCGTTGGGCGACCAGATGGCGCAGGCCAATCAGGTGGCGGCGAGCGCCCGGACACTGAAGACCGAACAGCACGCGATCACCAGTGACGCCACGGCCGTCGCCTCCGACATCAAGCGCCTCTCGGATCTGTCGTCGCTCACGGCAGCTGTCGAGTCGGTGGGGACCTCGGTGCAGCAGGTGACGACCGACTTGACCCAGGTGCAAGCCGATCTGGACAAGGTGCTGGCCGAGGCCCCCCAGGGGAACAAGAGCCAGATCTGCTCCGATGCCTCGCACGTGGTGGCGAGCGCCGCGCAGAAACTGGCGTACGACACCGCGCAGAAACTCGAATACGACGCCACGCAAGGTGTGGAGAACCAGGTGGGTGTCCTGCGTGGCAACGTGACGTCACTGCAGAGTGATTTCGCCCAGCTCCAGTCGGACCAGTCGGTGCTGCCTGGCTACCGGCCTCCCAACCAGCCGGGTCGACGAGTGGTGACGCAAACCCTGGCGGGAACCAACAACGCCCTCACATCAGCCGTCACCACGACCAACGGCGACATCGACCAGGCCAACACCATCGTCGCCACCGCCTACGGCTACCTCGCCGAGGCCTTCCAGGTCGGGAGCTGCGGTTCGCCCCCCGCGACCCCCGACCCCCAGCAGGACATCGAATGAACGGACTCGACGTGCAGCGGTGCACGATGGATGCTAGAGCCCGGGACTACATCCGTCGGTGCCCACGGGTGGAAACGTCGAGTCGTCAGATCCCCTCGCAGCTCTAGAGGCGGTACGCAAGGTAGCCGGGCCGAACGCGGCGCTGTAGGAGGTCCACGGGTGACAGCCGCCTTGGTGCAGGCCGCCGATGACGCCGACGACCGACCAGCCATGGCCACGGTGCTGGAGCCACGGTGCGCCGCTCGTCCCGGCCGCGTACGGGCTGCAATTGAACGCTGGATATCCGGCGTCGTAGTAGACGCGTGTCGTGCAGGCGATCGGATCGTCGTTGCGTCCGAGTGAGTAGGCGGGCACCGTGACCTGGCTACCGGAGACAGGCGCTGTCCCGAGCTGGTTGGCCCCGGTGACCTGTTGGATCTGTTCCGGGTGTCCATTGACCTGATGCGGCGCCACCACGAGAAACGCGAAGTCGTCCCGGGGCGCTCGCCGGGCGATCCACCCGGGCGCACCGTAGGCCCCCGTGACCGTCCAGGAGCCGAACGGCTCGATGCCGTGGTCATAGCCAGGAGCGAAGACATACCCAGCAGCCGTCCCCGCGATGCAGTGCGCCGCGGTGATCAAGAGATCTCGCCCTGGGCTGCCGACCACACTTGCGGTGCACGTGTGAACCGGAACGCCGGGCGGGAACAGGGCCCCCACCGTCAGGTTCCCACTGAAATGATGTGCGGTCGGCGGGCTCGCGGCTGTGCCTCCGCCCCCACTCCGCCCGCTTGCGGCCGGCCCGCTCGCAGATGTGCATGCGCCGAGAAGGGTGACCATGGCCACGATGGCGATGGCAATGGCGATGGACAGGCGGTGGTTCCCACCCCGGGTACGCGAACCAAGCACGCCCGGAGCTGGCCGGGCCGTCATCCTGCGGTTGCGTCGCCGAGAACGGCCTCCACGAGCTCGTGCCATCCCGGTTCCTCTTCTGGACGGTGTCCTGGGATCAAATGGAGACGCACGAACAGCGCCACCACCGCCCTCTTCTCGGCGTCGGCTCCTTTGACGGCCTCCGAGAGCAAGCACGATGCCTGGACGACGCGGGTCAGTTGGTCGAGGTGACGACGGAAATGGGCGCCAGCCCCCTCGGGTTCGGTCAGGGCGCGTCGCAAGCGGGGCTCGAGGTCACTCAGCGCGGCAGCGACCGAGGCGCCGTCATCGCTCTCGCCAGCTGTGGCCAGCTCGCCCCGGACCCATGTCAGCACGTGGTCAAGAAGGCCGAGGCGGACGCAGTCCCGGTGCACCTGGGCACACAGCACGTTGTGGGTGCCCTCCCAACTCTCGAACACGACGGCATCGCGGTAAAGGCGGGGAAGCGGGGAGAAGTCCTCGATCGTGCCGTTGCCGCCGAGCACCTCGATCCCACGGTGCACGACATCAGTAGCGGTGATCGAAGTGAGGTACTTGTTGGCGTTGACGAGGAGCCGGTAAACAGCAACCTCAGGTTCGGAGGCCTGGCCGCTATCGACGTCGTCGAGCAGCCCTGTAAGCGCCATCGTCGAGGCCAGCGCGGCCTGCTCCTCAACCTTCATCACCGCCAACTGCCCACGCACAGCTCGGAACGATTCAACGGCCTGCCCGAACGCCTGGCGGTGGCGCGCGAAGCTCGAGGCCTCCAGATACGCGCGTCGCATGAGTGCGGTCGAGCCCACGGCGTTCAGCCACCGGGAGGTGTTGAGCAGCTCCTCCACGGCGACACGGAACCCCTCCTCGACCCCACCGATGGGCCAGCCCAGGGCGCCGTCGAAATCGATCTCCGCCGAAGCCAGACAACGTGTCCCGAGCTTGTCCTTCAACCGCCGGATGCGAAAGCCGTTGGGAGTGGCGCCGTCGAGGCTCCGGGGTACGAGGAAACACCCCAGACCGCCGGTGCCCTCGCCGGCGCCGTCGGGGCGGGCGGTCACGGCGAAGAGGTCGGCATCGGCGACCGAGCAGAACCACTTCTCACCGGTGATCCGCCAGGCCCCGGGCTCGGTCGCGTCGGGCACCGCACGCGTCACGTTGGCGCCCACGTCGGAGCCCCCTTGGACCTCGGTGAGGAATTGCGATCCTCGCAGGCACCGGTCGTAGTCGATCTCGAAGAGCCCCGACGCGTAGCGGGCGTTGAGCTCGGGTGAGCCCCGGCGCTCGACCGCCCGCGCCAGACCGGCGGTGCACACGACCGGGCAGCTGTGGCCACCTTCGCCCGCGTGTGCCAACAGGTAGAACAAGGCCGCTTGCTCGAAAGCACCGCGTCCGCCCCGATTCACCGCCAGGATCTCCGACGCCCACACCGCCTGGCCGGCGCGCTGGTAGTCGGGGTGGAACTCGATCTGGTCGACCCGCCGTCCGATGCCGTCGTACGGGATGTGAGCGGGCAGCTCGCGGTGGCGCTCCAGGGTCTCGACCGCGGGATCGATGACCTCGGCGACCACACGGCCGAAGTCCCGAAGGCGTGGCTCCATGGAGGCGGTACGCGTGACGCCAGCCCGGATGTCGAGCACCGACCGCAGGTTGGGTGTCGCCTCGTAGTAATTCGTCGGACGCGAATCCAGCCACCGGGCGAGGTCCTGGCGTCCCGGCTGCTCGATCACATCCCCATTCTGCTCCCATCCAACGCGCGAGTGGCAAGTCCACGCGGTCGGCATGTGCGAGGTGCCGGCCGCGCCAGCGAGGTGGACTCGGGGACTGCCGGCCCCGTTGCGCGGCCGCCTCGGTGTCGAGACGCCCTTGCCCCCGCACGTGGCCCGGGGGCCGCACCGCGGAGAGGACCGGTCACCGCCAGCGACACCGGCCAGGCGGCATGTGCCGATCCTCCTCGCCACCCCTCGAGAGCGGACCCTCAGGGCGTGAAGATGCTCTCGTGGGGACGGGCGGGCGGCGTGCTGAAGAACGGACGCACCCGAGTCTCCATGAGCTCGTCCACGGTCGAGGCCGACAGCGGGTCGTGGAGCAGGTCGTGGTCCTCGTCGGGATCGTCGTGGAGGTCGAAGAGCTGACACGGGGTGCCGGCATCTTCGTCGACGATGATCTTGTACCGGTCGGTCTCGAACGAGGCGAAGCCCCAGTTCTCGCTGACCGACACCGAACGCGCCGGCGGCGGGACGCCGTTCGCATAGCCGAGCAGGGACCGGCCCTCTCCCCCGGGCAGCTCGGGAGCACCGGCGATCTCGCGGACGGTGGCGGGTACGTCGAAGTGCTCGACCAACGCGTCGACGACCGCTGGTGGGCATCCGCCCGGTGGGCGCACGATCAGCGGGATGCGCACCGCCGGCTGGTAGAGCACGCATTTCGACATGAGCCCGTGGTTGCCGCCCATCTCGCCGTGGTCGCTGGTGTAGATCACCCATGTGTCGTCGAGGGCGCCCTTCTGTTCGAGCGCCGCCAGAATGCCGTCCACGGCGTCGTCGATCACGGTGATGTCAGCACTGTATGCACGACGCATGCCGCGAATGGCATCGTCGGTCATGGTCTCGGTGTCCGACAACCACAGGAACGAGTTGAGCAGTGCCCCGTAGCGGCCCGTTCCGTCGACGGTGGGCCGACGTGTCGAGCGTGGCATCGACACCTCGACGTCGCGGTAGCGGTCGACTGCCGATCGGGGCGCATCCCAGGGGTCGTGCGGTCCGGGGAAGCCGACGAACAGGAAGAAGGGCTCCGGACGGTCGTACCCGTCGATCCAACGGACCGCCTCGGCGCCGTGCCAGGCGTCGACGTACGCATCGAGTGGAACGGGCATCGGCGTGGCGTCCCACATGGGCACCCGCTTGGTGGCGTTCTGCCCGGTCTCGGCGTCGCCCTGGTAGCTGCGGTCGGCGATGTGCTGCAGGTACACGTCCAGCAGGCCCCGCTCGCGGAGGTGGTCGGTGTAGCGATTGGGTATCTCTCCGGGGAACTTGTCGCCGGTCTCCCGGACCTCGGTGAACCCCAGGCTGGTGAGGCGCCAGGCCAATTCGTCGATGTGTGCCGCCTGTAGGATCTCGTCGCGGTACAGGTGTGCCTTGCCCAGGAGGGCCGTGTGGTAGCCGGCCGAGCGCAACGCCCAGACGTAGGTCGGTGCATCGGGCGGGATCTCGGCCCAGTTGGTGTAGACGCCGTGATCCCTGACGTAGCGCTCCGTCATGAACGAGGCCCGCGCCGGCATGCACAGCGGACCCTGGCACGACACCCGCGAGAACCTGACCCCTTCGGCGGCAAGCCGGTCGAGGGCCGGCGTGAGCACGCCGTCGTCCCCGGCACAGCCCATCATGTCGCCACGGTGCTGGTCCGACATGACAACCACGATGTTCGGTGCGCGCGACGTCACTCTCGTCCTCCCGGGCTCGTCTGGGGCGCGGTCGGGAGCCCCGTCACCGCACCCGGGCTCCCCCACCTCACCACACCGGCCATCCCGACGGCAGGACGCCCGTCGACGGATCGTTCTGCGCGATGCCCGGCGGCGCGCCCAACGACGCGAGCAGCTGGGAGAAGCTCGTCCCGAAGGCGGTGGAGTTGGCGCCTGAGAACTGCCCGGCGTCGTTGGCCATGCTGAGGCCGTCGCCCGACGGGTCGGCCCAGCCCGTCTCGATGCCGTCGGGGCCCTCGTACATCATGCCGAGAACGGTCCCGGCCGTGACGGACTGGCCCACCGCCACCATGGGGTCGATGTCCTCGGCGGCGAAGACGGCAAGTCCACCGGCCGGCCCGTCGTCGAGGCGGTAACTGATGAAGGTGCCACCGGGCCAGCCGGCGTTCACCGTGCTCAGCACCACACCGTCGCCGATGGCATAGATCGGCCCGTACCCGCTGTAGTCGACCCCCTGGTCGATACGTTCCGGCGTGAGAGCCTCGACCGACCGAAGGGGGTTGGCGTACGAGCCTGGCGAAGGGTCGAACGTCACGGTGACCGGATGGGCCGCCGCAGCCGCGGCCGCCTGCGCGGCCATGGCCTGCTCCGCGGCTTTCGCCGCCGCCAGGCGCTGCTGGGCGGCGGCTGCCAGCAGGGCTTGCAGGTTGCCCTGGACCTGGCTGAGCAACGTGTCGTCGCGGTCGAGCGCGGCCTGCGCTGCTTGGCGCGCGCCGGCCAACTGCTGCACGCTGGAGGCAGCCTGGGCCTTGGCCGCCTGCAGCTGGGTCTCCGCGGACTGGGTGCGCTGCGAATCCAGCTCGACGGCGTCGATGGCGTCGTGGAACCTGTCGGTCACGTCCTGCGCGTACTGCTGCCTGGCTGCCAGCGTGGTGACGTTCTGAGTGTCGAACAGTGCGAGCGCAGCGCCGTCCCCGGCCCCGGTCATGTAGCTCTTGAGTGCCAGTGCCCTCAGCGTGGCGGTGTCCTGGGCCTGCGCGCGTCGGTCGTCGTCGAGATGAGCCCGGGCGGCGTCGAGCTCGGCCCCGATGGCGGTCTCGTGCGCCTGCGCCTCGTCGTAGCTGACCACCAGGCGCTGCACCTCAGCACCGTCCTCGGCGATGCGCGTCCCCAGCTGGGCGATCTGCGTTTGGTCGGAGTTCACGTCCGCCGACGCCCTGACGGGGAAGACGACGACCGTTGCCGTGACGGCCGCGCCGATCACCCCGACGAGCGTGACGGCCCGCGCCCGTGATGGACGCAGCCCACGGCGTTGCCGGCGGGCCCTGGCGACCGTGGTCCCGCCATGTGTGGGCATAACGGGGAACCACGTTATGCAATTCCCGACGGTCAGATCCAGGTTTCCGTCGCGGACCCCGGCGGACGCTGGGGCTCTCGGACAGAGGAACCACGCCCTCGCGCCGGGGGTGACCGGGTCCAGGCTCGGGGTGGTGTGTCGCCCTCGTGGAGGCAGTGTCGCAGTCGCTACCTCGGAGGCGTCGTCAACACCCCAGCAGGCCGGCGAGTGAGCCGCTCGGGCACGCTGCTCCTGTCCAGGTGACGCCGGAGAGCACCGCACCGGCCAAGTTGGCGCGGACGAGCGTGGCGTTGGTCAGGTTGGCATTGGTCAGCGTGGCCGCCATGAGCTTGGCCTTGAACAGCGTGGCGCCGGTGAGGTTGGCGCGGGTGAGGTTGGCGCCCGAGAGCACGGCGCCTTCGAGATGGCCGTTCGTGAGGTTGGCGCCGACGAGGTCGACGCCTCGCGCCTTGGCGTACACGAGCCTGGTTCCGAGGAGCTTCGCCCCGCTGAGGTTGGCGCCGACGAGCGCGGTGCGGATCAGGTTGGCACCCGAGAGCGTGGCCGTCGACAGCACGGCGTGGTCGAGATGGGCCCTGAGGAGGCTGGCGTTGGTGAGGTTCGCACCGGTGAGGTTCGCACCGGTGAGATGTGCGCCATCGAGCGTCGCGTTCGACAGCGCGGCGTTGCCGAGTGTCGCTCCGGTGAGGTTGGCGCCGGTGAGGTTGGCACTGGTCAGTGTGGTGCCGGACAACACGGCGTGGACGAGACGGGTGCCGCTGAGTTTGGCGCCGGCCAGGTTGGCTCCTGACAGCGTGGCGCGGGCCAGGTTGGCTCCTGACAGGTCGGTGCCCGCCAGCTGGGCCCCGGTCAGGTTGCAGCCGTGGAGGTCCACGAGGGGGGCAGGCGTGGCCTGGCAATTGACTGCGGCCGATGCCGGCGAGGCCAGGCCCACGGTCACCGAGAAGGCGCCGACGAGCGCGACACCCAGGCCGATGGCGACACGCATCCTGTGGAATCCCAAGCGGCGGACCATGGCGTCAGGACCTCCTCGAGTCCAGAGTTGACCATCCCGCTCCGAGACCATGAATCCCCAAATCTGACGAACTGCGCCGGAATGCTCCGATGTGACGTTCAGCACTCGAATCCTCACTCCGGGAGATCGCACCGGCGGAACGAGGAGCGGGTACGCAGACCCCTGCGGTCGACGACGGCGTCGTCGTCAAAGACCTCGTCCCGGTCTGACGGTCTGACGCGCTGACGGTCTGACGCGCTGGGCGGCGCTCGACGCTCAGCTGACGCGATCGGGGCCGGCGGAGCGCGACGTCCAGGCGACGACGGCGGCGACGGCCAGGGCGATGGCGAGCGGATAGACCTTCTGGCCGTGCACGATGAGGACCGCCCCGACCAGGGCGCCTGCGAACATGGCCGCGACCGCGAGCAGGCGGCGCCCTGCGGTCGCGCCGCGCCCACCGGCGACAGAGCTGTCGGCGGCGATGCCGGTGATCGTCAAGGTGAGCACCGTCGTGGTGAGATCCGGGACGGCGAGCGTGCGGGCAGTGGCGTTCTGAATCCCCATCGACGCGCCGAGCACGGCGATCAGGGCGTACCGCCAGGAACCGGCGAGCGCGGGCCCGCTCAGGCCTGCCAGCGCCACGGAGGACGCCACGAAGACCGCCTGGATCGTCGTGCCCGTGCGCAGGAGTTGTCCACGGTCGTCCGGTCTCGTCGAGGCGACCCGCCCACCGACCCCGGCACCGACGCCGAACGACGCCAGGGCGGCGAGCGACGCCCCGATCGAGAACCCGGGCGCTCCAACCAGTGCGAACGCCAGGAACACCACGTTCCCGGTCATGTTCGCCACGAAGACATGGCCGAGCACCAGGTAGCTGAACGCGTCGACGAGGCCCGTCACCAGCGTCATGGCGAGGAGCAAGGGTGGCAGCAGTCCATGGGGACCTGCCCTGTCAGGGGCGATCGTCTGACGGAGCTCCGTGAAGAACATGTTCACGGGTACGCGTCCGGGGCGCTCCTCACGACGATGGTGAGGATGAAGGCACCGGCTGCGCGCCTCGACTCGCTCAGGGCGCGGAGGTCGGGACCGACCCCTCCGGCACGACGGTGATGTTGACGGCGAATTCGCCCGACCGTAAGGTGCCGATGCTGGACGACGCGCTCCCGGACAGGACCTCGACGGTCCATCCCGAGCCGGTGGCCGTGAACGACGCGCCGGTGAGCGTCACCGTGGTCGACGTCGAGCCCGCGCTCGTGGTCGCCGTCACTTGGGTGGACCCCGACTCCACGTTGGTGAGCGTGTACCCCGCCGACCGGAACTTGGACTCGTAGGCGGCGGTCCCGGTGGTGACGGCGCCGGTCACGGCGAACGCCGCATCCCACCGGTTGCTCGTACCCGCCCCCCCGAGCACCCGCGAGCCGTCGGGCACGGGCACGTTCGACGGGAATCCGGTCGGCAGCGCCCCGCTCGAGCCGGAGAAGCTGTGGCCGAGGACATTGCCACTGATCCCGTTCTTCGACAGGTGCAGGCTGCACGCCGAGAGCGCCAGGGCCGCCACGACCGCCATCGGCACCCCGAGGACGACCCGGCCGCGGCGCAAGGTGATCAGGAACCGTCGGCATGTCCTGCCCGTCATACCTTTCGAGCCTCCCGCCGTGCCAGCGCTGCCGGTCGTGACGAGCATGGGCGCACCTCCCGCTCCCGTGTGGTTTTCGCGGCCCGACGGGGCCTTATCGGTCACGGTACCCGTCCGCGTCGGCCCGGCGAGGGACTCACCCCTGTGCTTCGGGTGGGTGGGCCGGGGCGTCGGGACGTCGGCCATCAGCTCGGAGGGTCCTGACCGGCCGGGCATGGGTGCACTGCGCGGTCGCCCGATTCGCCGTGACCACCTCGACGCCCTCGAAGTCTGCCAGCGTGCTGATGCGGAAACGGTTGTCGCGGGCCGTCGCCCGCTCCATGGCATGGGCGCGGGTCGAGTAGTAGCGGTCGCGCCCGTAGCCCTCGCTCGTGGCGGCGTAGCTCGCCACGAGCACGCGGCGCGGTCGTGTGTCACGGTTCGCCTCGCTGAAGTGCGGAAGAAGGCCGGCGATGCACAGAGCGTCGCCGGGCGCCAGCTCGGCCGGCTCCCACGGCAGCGACGCCGCCGTATCGGCCACCACCACTCCCCGATGGTCGACGGGAAGCATCTCATCGACACCGGGCGCGATCCAGACGCACCCCGACGTGGCGCTGCACTCGTCGATAGCGAGCAGGACCGACATCACGCGGACGACGCCGGGATAGGCGAGGAGGTCCTGGTGCGGGCTGAACCCGGCGCCACCAGGCTGCTTGTAGTTGAGCTTGTCCTTGAAGTCGGCCACGCTCACGCCGAGCTCGGCGGCCGCCACGGCCGACAACGACCCCCGGACGAGCCCGGCGAAGCCGTCGTGGCAGGCCGACACGTTCTCCGTTCGGCAGATGGCCTCGCCGGTTGCGGTCTGCTCGGCGTAGTGCCCCCACCGGTGACTTCCCGGCGGCCAGGCCTCCACGTCCGAGGCCCAGGTCCGCAACGCCTCCAGGTCGGCGCCGGTGACGACGGCTCGTCGGACCGGTGACAGCGGCGTCAATGCGCCGACTCCCGGAGCAGCGGCAGCCAGTACGCCAGTGGAGGGACGACCCGCCCGAGCACTTTGGCGGCGTCGTCGGCCCGGCGCAGCACCACGGCTGCGGCCCCCACTGGCGACGCCGCGAAGGCGGCGGCGTCCTCGGGTCCGAGGGGGCCACCCTGGAGCGCCAACGTCCGCACGCTGTCGGCGGAGAGGCGCGAGCGATACGACGCGTCTGTGGTGACCAGATACCGCTTGGCCGGCACATGCGCCTCGACCAGGCCTGCCACCCGGTCACCGAGCAGGGCGCGGACGCAGGCGGCACCCAACCGGCCGTGATCGTCGTCGGAGCCGAACCGGTGCCCGATGTCATGGACCAACCCGGCCAGCTGGAGCTCGACGTCGTCGGGCCGCACCGTCGACAGCTCGAAGGCGCACTGCAACCCGTGGTCGAGCGCGCTCAGCCGGTCGGACCGGTCAGACCGTCGTGCGGGCTCCGCCGGCTCGGACGCGAGCGAGCCGAGGACGTCGACGAGCTCGGAGAGGGTCACGGGGTCATGCCACCGAGCCGGGAGGCCGGCCGATGCCGCCGTCGACGAGCAGCATGTCGCTGAGGGTCCTGTCGGCATGACGTGAACGCCACGTCAGCATGGCCTGGGCATGCTCGAGCACGACGCCGGGATCCTCCACCTCGGTGCGCCACGTCGGGTCGGCGGCCAGGTCGAAGCAGCGCCAGTCACCCCCGCCGTACTGGACGTAGGCGGCCGCGTCCGAACGCACCACGGTCACGTGCTTGGACTCCAGGCGACGGTCCCACGGCCAGGAGTGCGGGCCGAAGGGGATGTATTCCCAGCGCCAGTCGTACTCCCAGTGAGCGGCGTCGCGCCACCACGGAGGCTCCTCCCCGGCGAGAAAGCCGGAGAGTGGCAGCCCGTCGCACTGTGCGGGGACATCGACCCCCACCGCCTCGCAGATGGTGGGAAGCACGTCCACGTTCTCGGTGAAGGCCGACACGACGGTGCCGTGCGTGCTCGGCCGGCGCGGGTCGCGGACGATGGCGGGGATGTGGTAGCTCGCCTCGAAGGGTCCTCCCTTGCCGAGCCGGCCCTGGTCCCCCAGCTGCTCGCCGTGGTCGGAGGTCACGACGACGAAGGTGTCGTCCCACATCCCGAGCGTGTTCAACGCGTCGAGCACCCGCCCGAACTGCTCGTCCACGTCGGAGACCATCCCGAAGTACTGCGCCCGCAGCTCCCGCAGGCGCCGCTCGTCGGCGGGGGCCGCCGGCGCGGCGAGTCTGCCGCAGAACGGCATGTCGCGCTCGGGCGCGGTCAGCGGCGGCGGCACATCGTCGGGGTCGTAGGCCTTCGACCACCGACCGGCGGCGGCGTACGGGGGGTGCGGGCGCCAGTAGCTGGCGTGGGCGAACCATGGCCCGTCGCGACGCTCGAGCCAGCCGACGAGCGCGTCGGTCAAGAACGCCGAGACGCCGTGCTCGGCGGGACGGTCCGGCTCCGTGGCCAGGGCCGTGTCGCCGTCGGCGGGCACGTCGTAGCCCAGCCGACCGAGCCACGCCCGCCACGCGTCCTGATCGTCGGGAAGGTCCAGCCCGACGTCGAAACCCGGGGGGAACCCCTGGTACGACGACAGCCGAGGGTCGTCGGGTCCCGTCGCCACCCGGGGGTCGATCCCCTGGTCCGCGTAGCCGAACACGGTCGGCACGTACCCGGCGCGCCGCGCCACCCGGGCCACGTTGTCGAAGCGGTCGTCGAGGGGCGTGCCATTGCCCACCACCCGGTTGTTCATCTGGTAGGTGCCGGTGTAGAGGCAGGCCCGCCCGGGGGCGCACGGCGACGCCTGGCTGTAGTGGCGCGCGAACCGCACGCCGTGCGCCGCCAGGCGGTCGAGGTTGGGCGTGCGGACGACCGGGTGCCCTGCCGCCGAGAGGCAGTCACCGCGGAACTGGTCGAGCGTGACGACAAGGACGTTCATCTGTTCCGCGGTTTGCTCCGTTCCCGTCGCGTCGCCTCCATGGTGCCCCGGCGACAGTGCGCCTACAAGCACGGCGGAGACACGGCGGCCGTGGGCACCGGTGACGGCCCCACGGTGGCGCACACCGGCGCCGCCACCGCAGCCGCCGGGACGGACGCGGGTCCCGTCACGACGAAGGGCCGGCTCCGTCGGGGGCCGCCGGTCGGAGGGCCCGCCCGTCCACCCATCCGGACCAGCCGCTCGACGTCAGCACGTGGGCCCAGGCGCCGAGCCGAGCCACGACCTGCACCGGCAGGCCGGGCGGGAGCTGCCCGACGAGATGGCTCCCCGGGTCGGGCCGGGCCCACACCGCCAGGCCGCCGGGGGGCGCGACGGACAGGGGGACGACACCCGAGGAGGATCCGGGTGCCGGTGGGATCGACAGCGCGGGCACGGCGCGCAGCTGGTGATGGCGGAAGGGTGAGGCGGCCAGCGCCCGGTGGAACAGCACCGCGTAGACGAGCACGCCCATCGCCAGCACCGAGTACGCCAGTGCCGGGGCATCGAGGCCGAGGAGGGCGTCGTACGCCCCGTGCCCGCAGGCGCCCACGACGTAGGCGACGGCCACGGCGCGCCGACTGCCGAGCCCGCAACGCCACCGGCCGTACTCGTAGCCGATGATCCCCGTCCATGCCATGTGCCCGAGGTTGCCGACGAGGGCGCGCACCGGCGCCGTCATCGTGAGTGCCAGGTGTGATGCCGTCGACGGCGACAGGTGGTACGCCAGGGCGACGTCGTAGGTCCGGAGGATGTACGACAGCGTCTCGACGCCGGCGAAGCCGAGGGCCACGGCCGACGCGTAGATCATGCCGTCCACCGGCTCGTTCAGGTTGGTATTCCGGCGGGTGCCGAGGACGAGCACCGAGAACTTCGAGCCCTCCTCGATGAGGCCCACGAGCAGGCCGCCGCCGAGGACGACGCCTACCGCGCCCGAGAGTCTGGGACGGGTGGCGGACTCCAGTGCGAACGCCAGGACGACGGCGATGATCGACATGACGTAGAGCCGGGCCACGAGCCACTTGGGCTCCTTCTCGTACCGGTCGCGGCTGTAGACGAGCGCGAGCCACGCCAGTGAGGGGACGAAGGCTGCGATCAGGGCCTCCGTGCGAATGTCCATGCGGTCCTCTGGCCGGGGCGAACGACGACAGGCCGGTGAGCGTCCCGGGGGTCAGGCGCTCACGGGCACGCCGGTGGGCAGGCCGCCGTCCTGTGCACCGGCGGGGTCGGTCCCGCCGGCGGTCGCCGCGAGCTCGGCCCGGTGTCGTGTGGCCCAGCCCGGGCCTCGCACCACGTACGACAGGCGCTCGCCCCAACTCGTCGAGGACGCCACATCACGCAGGATGTCGCGGTACTCGTGCGTGGCGATGCGCAACGGGTTGAACGTGTTGATGTTCTTCGTGAGCCCGTACACGACCGGCTCGTCCTCCGGCTCGAAGGTCCCGAACAGGCGGTCCCACACGATCAAGATGCTGCCGTGATTGCGGTCGAGGTATTGCCGGTTCGACCCGTGGTGGACCCGATGGTGCGACGGGGTGTTGAGGATGGCCTCGGGCGGGCCCAGCCGGCCGATGGTCTCGGTGTGGATCCAGTACTGGTAGAGGAGGTTCACCCCGCGGGCGGTCTCCACGAGCCCGGGACGGATGCCGAACAGGCACAGCGCGCCGAACGGGACGAACGTCCCGAAGGCCTCGGCCACGGGCTGGCGCAGCGCCGTCGACAGGTTGTAGTGCTCGCTCGAGTGGTGCACGACGTGGATCGACCACATGTACCGGCTCGAATGCATGAAGCGGTGGTCCCAGTAGTAGACGAAGTCCCACGCCGCGATGGCCGCCGCCAGCGCCAGCGGGCCCACCCCCAGGTCGGGGAGCAGGCGCCGCCGCCACAGCCGGTCCGGTGTCGTACGCGATGCCCACGTCGTGGTCACAGCCACGCCCCCGGTCACGACGGCGGCCACGCCACCGACCGACGCCACGGAGCGGGCCGCTCGCAGCGCCGCGGCCCGGCGCGCCGCTCGTGGCGCCGAAGGGGGGACGCGGCGGTGCGTGGCTTCCCTGCCGTGCGCGGTCGGGTGGGCGCCGTGGTCCCGGCCCGGGTCGTCGGCCAGGCGCCGGACGACCCGGTCCGCCACGGTCGTCACCGCCACCGCGCCCAGGGCCCCGATGACGAGCCCGCGGCCGTAGCGCCCGCGGCCCGGCGTGACCGGCCGGAGCAGCTTCTGCCCCACCATGGGCGCCACCAGGCTGCCGACGCCCATGGCCAAGCTGGCCAGGGTGTCGCGGCGCTCGTAGTCGCCGGCGGTGGGACCCCCGACCGCCGCCCGGCGCCGACGCCGGCGCCACAGGTACTCGGCAGCCATGGTGGCGAAGTAGAAGGGAACGGCGACGACCGTCAGGTCCCGGGCACCTCCGGAGGACGCCGCCGCCGGGGACGCGGCCCGCGACGCGACGGCTCTGGTGCGGCGACGACCCATCGCGCCCATTGTGCGCTGGTTGCCGCCCGGCCGTCGACCCCGCCGGCCCGCCCCGAGCGTGTGCCCCGTCAGCCGTCCGGGGCGGAAGGGGCGCCAGGGGCGGTGGGTGCCGGGCCTTCCACACGCCCGGCACCGACGGACGGACCGGCCAGCCCGTGCAGCATGAAGGCAATCAGCTCGTCGGCGGCAAGGTCGATGGGGTCGGGGGCGGGGTCGGCGGCCCGGACCGACATGGCCCCGTAGAGCTGCTGGCCCACGAACGTCATGGCCTTGTCCGGATCGACCAGGCGGAAGTCGCCGGTCCGGGTACCCTGCTCGATCACGTCCCTGATGAGGCCGGCGACGTCGAGGCCGATGAGGTCGAGCTCGGCTCCGACCGTGGAGCCGAGCTGACTGGGCGCCCCCTGTGTCGCCAAGGCCAGGCGGAAGAACGCCGGGTTGTCGTCGATGCGCTCCAGCATGCCGACGACGAGCGTCCGAAGGCGGTCGACGGGGTCGCCGTCGTCCTCCCACGACGCCACCACGGCATCGAGCAGGAGCGTGTGCATGCGCTGCAAGCACGCCCGCAGCAATTCGTCCCGATTGGCGAAGTACACGTAGAGCGTCGACCTCGCCACCCCCGCCTCGGTGGCGATCTCGTCCATCGGGACCTCGGTGGTGCCGCGCTCGCCGAAGAGGCGCCGCGCCACGTCGATGATCTGGTCCCGGCGGAAGTCGCGGATGATGGCCCTCAGCTCGGCGGGCGCGCTCCGGGCCACGTCAGCGGGCCCCGGCCCGCTCCGTCGGGGAGAACGCCACCGGCAGGTGCTTGACCCCGTTGATGAAGTTCGACTGGAGCCGCTCCACGTCGCCGTCGACGTGGATGTCCGGCAGGCGGTCGAGCAGGTGCTCGAACATCACGACGATCTCCATGCGGGCCAGGTTGGCGCCCAGGCAGAAGTGCGGTCCCCCGCCTCCGAACGCCATGTGGGGATTGGGCTTGCGGCCGATGTCGAAGCGGTCGGGGTCTTCGAACACCGCTTCGTCCCGGTTGGCCGAGACGTGGAAGAAGACGACCTTGTCGCCCTCGTTGATCCGCTCGCCGCCGAGCTCGACGTCCTGCGTGGCCTGGCGCCGGAAGTTCATGACGGGCGTGACGAACCGGAGCATCTCCTCGACGGCCGAGGGCAACAGCGAGCGGTCCTCGCGCAGGCGCGCCCACTGGTCGGGGAACTGGGAGAACGCCACCATCGCGCCCGACATGAGGTTGCGCGTGGTCTCGTTGCCGGCCACCGCCAACAGCATGAAGAACAGGTCGAGCTCGAGCTCCGACAGCTGCTCACCCTCCAGCTCGACCTGCGTGAGCACGCTCATCAGGTCGTTGCGGGGGTCGAGCCGCTTCTGCTCGTAGAGCGCGGCCGCATACCCGAAGAGCTCGGCGGCCGCCAGCGCCGCGTTCTCCTCGGCCACGACCTCCTGTCCCTGGTACTCGGCGTCCTCACGGCCGATCATCCGGTTGGACCAGTCGAACATCTTCATCCGGTCCTCGGGCGGCACACCGAGGAGCTCCGCCAGGACGACGAGCGGGAGCTCGGCGGCGACGTCGATGACGAAGTCGGCCGAGCCCGCCTCGCACACCCGGTCGATGATCTCGTCGGCGACACCGTGGATGCGCTGCTCGAGCTCCCCGATCATCCGCGGTGTGAAGCCCTTGTTCACGAGCCGCCGGTAGCGCGTGTGCAGGGGCGGGTCCATGGTCACCATCATCAGGCGCTGCTGCTCGAGCTGCTCCTCGGGGGTCTCCCACAAGAAGGTGCCCTTGCGGTACGACGAGAAGCGCTGCGCGTCCCGGTTGACCGTCACGCAGTCCTCGTGGCGGGTGATGGCCCAGAACCCCGGGCCGTCGGCCTCCTCGTGCCAGTAGGCGGGCGCATTCCGGCGCAGGTGGGCGAACCACTCGTAGGGCACCCCGTCGACGAAGTTGCGCGAGTCGGTCAGGTCTATCGGGGCGAGCTCCATGGGGCGGACGTACCTCCAGTGAATCGGACAGTTGTCCGATTCACTGGATCATATGTCCAGACCGGTGGCGGATCAACGCCCCCGGGGGATGCTGGACAACGGGGCACCCTGCGGCGACAGTGGCGCGTCATGGTCACGCGGGCGCATCCGGGCGGGCCGGGCCAGGGCGGGGCGCCCGCGACCGGGGACCTCCCGGGCCCCATGGCACCCGCCGGCCGCCAGGTCCCGGGGGCACCCCCGACCGGCCGCAGCCCGGGGGCCGGGCCCTCGTGACCGGGCACATCCTGGGCATCGTCGCCCTGGTGGCCGTGGTCGGCGCCGGGGGCACCGTGTGGGTCCTGGTCCGGGACGACCACGGCCGCTCCCGGGAGTCGAGCGCCTTTGTGCTGCGGTGGCTCGGCGCCTCGAGTGCCGTCGTCGTCCTGGTCACGACGATGTTCCTGCGACCGTGGTACTGGGACGTGGCCATCGCGGGGGCCGTCGCCGCCGGACTGGCGGGCGTCCACCGCCTCCTGGCCGTGCTCGTGCAGCGCCCCTCCCCGGCCGGATGGCGGTCCATCGCTGCCGCCATGGCCTCGGTGGTCGTCGGGTCGGGGCTCGTCACGCTGGGCGGCGCCTCCGTGGTCGTCGACGGGGCGGCGCTCGCCGGGGGACGGCCGGCCCCGGCGGCGCATGCCGGGCAGGTCCTCGACCGGCCCGTGCTCTACCAGGTGTTCTGGGGCCCGGTCTGGGACAGCACCCCGGGGCCCCCGGCCCTGGCGCAGGCGGTGGCGTTCCAGCGGGGGCTGCCCACGTCTCGCTGGGGCGCGGCCGTCGTCCATGCCGGCTTCGGCGTGCGGGCGTTCGCCGACGGCGGCTGCTGGATCGACCCCGGGCCGCCGACCGAGCCCGGGGCCGCCTCGAGCACCGCGGTGGGCGTGTTCCCCGACGAGGTCCACCTCGTCCTGGCCGGGCACCGGCACCTGCTCCCCTGCCCCGGCGCACCGGCCGTCGCCCTTCCGTCGGTCCTCCCCCGCGACGCCCTCGTGGCCCTGTGGCTCGACCCCGCCGTGCCCTACGAGCTCGGCGGCGTCTCGGTCCACGGCTCGGTGCCATGGGCGGGCCGCCCCGACGGGCTGGCGGTGACAGGGCTCAGCGGCGGCTTCGCCTCCTGGGGCCTGTCCTCCTGCCGGGCCCGGCCGGCCTGTCGGGCGGTGCCGGCGTACGTGTCGCCCGCGTACGCCCTGTCGCACGAGGTGGTGGAGGCCACCGTGAACCCCTACGGCCGCGGCTGGTTCGCCGACGTGCCCCTGCAATGGGCGGCTCGCTACGTCCTGGCCCATGGCCCCACGTCGATGCTCGGGGCCCTGCCGGCGTTCGAGGGCGAGGTCGCCGACCTGTGCGAACCGGGCCAGCCCGACGCCCCGCGCCCGGGCTCGTCGGGGACGGGCACGGCGCACGCCCCCACCCTGGCCTCCTTCTACCGTCCCGGCGGCGGGTGCACGACGTGACCCCGGGCCCGGGCCCGGGCCCGGCCCCGAAACCGGCCCCGGCACCGGCACCGACACCGGCACCGGCACCGGCGTCGGTGTCCACCGCGCCCGGGCGGCGGGAGCGGCTCGTCGCGGCCGGGCGCGACCTCGTCGAGCGGGGTCGGCCGGTGGTGCTGCCGACCCTCGTGCTGTGGTTCCTCGCCGCCGTCGTGACGACCGTGTACCTCCATCCCTTCGACGTGACGGAGTACGAGCGCTACGCCCATGCCGCCCTGCGCGCCCCGCTCCTGCACCGTCTGCCGGCCGAGTACCCCGCGCCCGCGCTCGTGGTCTTCCTCGCCCCCCTGCTCCTCCCCGTGGCCTACCCGTGGGCGTTCGCGTTGTTGGCCGGCGTCACCCTCCTCGTCCTGGCGACGGGCTACGAGCGATCGGGGATCCCCGGGTGGGACGCCCGCAACGCGGGCCGCCTGATCATCTACCTCGCCATCGGCTCGGTGATGGTCCTCGCCGGGCGCTACGACATCTTCGCCACGGCCGCCGCCTTCCTGTCGTTGCGCGCCGCGCGCCGGGACCGGTGGTCGGCGGCGTGGACGTGGAGCACCGTCGGGGTCGCGCTGAAGCTCTTCCCCGCGGCGTTCTGGCCCGTGTTCCTCATCGCCGAGTGGCGCACGACGGGGCGGGTACCGGCGCGCCGGCTGTGGTGGGTGGCCGGATCGGCGGTGCTCGTGGCCGGCGTCCCCGCCCTCCTCGACCGCGGCGCGGTCCTGAACGTCGTGCACTACTACCTGCACCGCCCCACCGAGATGGGGAGCCTGCCGGCAGGGCTGTCGGTGCTCCTCGACTGGCACGGCACGTCCTGGGTGGCCAGCTTCCACAGCGTCAACGTGGTCAGCTCGGTCACCGCAGGCCTCGGCACCGCTCTCGAGCTCGCCGCGCTCGCCGGGTGCCTGTGGACGTGGTGGGCGCAGGCGCGCGGCCGCCTCCCCCTGGAAGCTGCCTGCCTGGCCACCCTGACGCTGGCGGTGCTCGGGTCGAAGGTCCTGTCGGTGCAGTACCTCATCTGGCTGATGCCGCTGTGGGCGCTGTACCGGCTCCGGGTGTCATGGCTCCTGGCGTCGGCCGCCAACCTCGTCGTGTTCCCCTACGTCGCTTCGGCGACGCATTTCGGCTACGTCCCGGGCCACGCCTTCGCCGTCAGCCTGACGCTCACCTTCTTCGCCCGCGACCTGCTCGTCGTGGCCGGCACCGGGGCATGGCTGCGATCGGTGCGTGCCGACCCGCGGCCCGGCACGCCGGGTGCGCGGGGCACGCCGGGTGCGTCGAGACATCGCTAGGGGCTGAGTACCGGCACCTGGCTGTTCGCCGACATGCTGTAGGTAATGCCGAGGGGCTCGGCGATGCCCTTGGTGCTGAACGCCAGCGCCACGGCGGTGCTGGTCGGGGCGGCGCACGTCCCACCGCACGTGACCGTGATGTTGACGTCGCCCACGATCGCCGGGGACTGGGTCAGCTGCGTGGCGGTGCTGCTCGTGGCGCACAACGGTGCGGGGTTGACCTTGAGGAGCGGTGCGTTGCCCGCCACCGCCCTCTCTATCGGCAGGGGCAGACCGGACTCGCAGTACATCCCGGTGGTCGACCCGACCGCCCACGCCGCGTTGGTCGGGCCGAGCGCCACGAGCGACGTCTCGATCGAGGCGGCACGCGCCCCCGCGGTGGCACCATCGTGCAACGCCGAGTTCTGGTAGGCGAGGTAGCAGCCCGCGATGATCCCGAGGATCAGCATGAAGGCGATCGGCGCGACGAGGGCGAACTCGACGAGCGTGGCACCACCTTCGTCGCGCCGTCGGGCCCGGATGTGGCGGTGGAGTCGCATCATCCGATGAGCGACAGCTTGCCGCCGCCGGGCAGGGTGTAGGGCTCGCCCAGGATCGTGATGGTCGTCGCCCCGTCGGTGTTGAAGTCGTCGACGATGGCGGTGCCGGTGATCTTGACCGAGCCGGCCGAGGGTGTGGGCGCCGCGGGCCCGGTCCACCCGGTCCCGTAGCCGGTCTGCAAGGTGCCGCCGGCGTAGAAGGGCACGCCGCCGACCCTTCCGTCCCAGTAATCGAGGGGGGCGTTCTGCCCGTAGTTCGACAGCGAAGCGTTGTACACCACGCCCGTGAGGTCGATGTTGGCAGCGTCACCCGCTCCGGCGTCGAACCCGTAGTTGGCCTGGGTGTTGGGGTCCTGGTAGAAGACCAGGCCCGCCGAGCCGTTGCTGCCCGCGTAGGGCCCCGTGATCGGCCCGCTCAGGGTGACCGTGGTGTTCGGCCCACCGCCGACCATGAGGGAGAAGTTGTTGCCCGTCCCCCAGATGTTGGGGTCCTGGTTGATGGGCGAGTCGGTGTACGCCACGACCCCGTAGGTCGTCGGGCTGGTCCCACCGCACACGTTGGACGTCACTTCGGACTGCCCCCCGTTGACGGCACTCGCCATGGTGAGCGCCGGCAGGCACGGTGCGCCGTTGCCGGGCGCCGTCGTACCGTTGAGCGTGTTGCCACCCATGGGATACGGCTGCTCGGTGGCGATCACGACGTTGGATCCCGTCACGGCGTTGCCGGGTGCGGGGTTGATCCACAGCCCCTGGTCGAAGCGGTAGATGCCGGGATACGCGCCCTCGCCCGAGTACCCGGAGCAGTCCGCGAAATGGGGGGAGCCCGTGAGCTCGACCGGGTTGGTGTACTCACCGGGAAGCAGCTGCGATGCCGTGCGCGACACGCTCGAGTAGACCTGCATGCCCATCCCCGGACAGGCGATGTTGGCGCCACCGAGCGGGTTGGCGGGAGCGCCGGATCCCGTCAGAGGGTCGGTGATCTGGGCCTTCGAGTTGTCGATGGCGTTGTACGCGACCTTCACCGATCCCTCCGAGCACGGAGGCTCGACCAACGGGGACGGGTTCGGCGGGTTGCCACCTTGGTACGTGGGGCCACCGGTGGCACTCCCGGGCATGGGCGGGGAGCCGTTGAAGCACCAATCGAGCGGCCACAGATGCTGGCCGTTGAAGGTGCCGCCGTTGCTGTCGATGGTGCCGAAGACGTACAGGTTGCTGTTGGCCTTGGCGTCGACGGCGTCGTCCCATTCCACGCCGCCCGACGACGAGGTCCACGGCTGGTTCTTCACGTTGGTGTTGAGGAAGATGTTGCCTGAGACGACGAAGTTACCGGTGCCACCGCCCAGGACCTCGTGCGGCCCCACCTCGTTGAGGGCCACGATCCCGATGGGCGTACCTTGCTGAGACGTGGAGACCGAGCCCGATGCGTACCCCTTCAACTGGTGGACTCCGAAGATCCCGGCGAAGAAGGGGGCCCACACCGGTGCGGCGCTGATACTCACGCCACAGGCGCCCGGCGGGGGCTGCGTCGAGTACGTGCTCGCCGTGAACGTGGAGCCGGGAATCGCCTGCCCGTTGGCGTAGAGAAACTGTGCGTTCCAGTTGGTCCCGACACCGGCGTCGTTGTCGTCGACCAAGCGCTGGATGATCGCCGCGATCTGCTGCGTGGAAGGGACGGCCGTCCCGTTGCAGTACGTGGAACTGTCGAGCTGCTGGGCGGCGGCGAAGGCAGCGAGGTCGGTGGCGTTCTGGGCCCGGCGGTTCTGGACGAACCCGAAGCTACCGTCCACGGCGATCGCCGCGATCCCCACCAGCACGACCATGGCGATGGCGAAGATCACCAGGATGGCGCCGCTCTCGCCGTCCGCCCGCTCGGGAGCGATGCGCTTCATGAATACCTCGCAGTTGCGTGGGCGCTGACGCCGATGTTCTTCGCGATGGGAACCAGCGTGACCGACACCCGAGAGATGGTGACCGTGACCTCGTTGATCGTCACTCCACCCGTGGTGCTGGTCGTCTCCGACATGCTCACGTAGCCGTCGGCGGCGCGGTTGGTGTTCTGGTAGAGGTTGGTGGCGCCTTCTTCCTGGTTGACGGCCGTCGTGGCGTCGTTCCAGGCGGTCTGCGTCTGGGTCGGGTGGGCGGCCAGGTCGCTGGCGGCCTGGATGGCGCCGGCGCGCGCCGCGCTGGTGAGGCGGATCGTGAGCTGCAACCCGCTCCAGCCGTTGAAGGCGACGCCCATGAGCAGTGCCACCACCGGCAGCACCAGAACGAACTCGATGAGTGCCTGACCTGCTTCGTCACGGCCGCGGCGGCGCCTGTCGGGCGCCGGCGCAGCGTGGACCGGACCGAGGCCGCCGGGCTCCGGGCTGTCAGGGCGTCGGTGCACCGGGTCCTCCACCCTGACTCGGCGGCGTCGCCTTGTGGAGGGTCGTGGTCGTGGTCGTGACGGCCGGCGAGCCCGTGGCCGCCCCGGGGACGATGCCCGAGCCGGGGATCGTGATCGTCGACTCCGATGCCGGTGCATTGCCGGGCGCGTCGAGCGCGAGGTACACCCCCGGGACCACTCCCCCGCTGTCACTCTTGGCCGGCGCGATGTGCGCGGCGGCCGCCGGAGAGACGGCGAAGGTGATGAGCTCGGTGGCGGCGGCGACGGCGTTCGCCTGACTCTCGGATCCGGACGGGGCCGTGGCCGTCGTCCGGACCGCGCCCGCGGCCACACCCGGAGGCGGCTGGAGCGCGGTGCCGACGGCCAGGACCGCGACCGATCGGTACAGGGTGGCCTCCTGGGCGCCGGGGAGGTCGAGGAGGATGTCCACCCTGTCCCCGGGCTGGATCAGTCCGGCCACGCCCTGGGCCTGGGAGACCGACACCGTGACGGCGACCTCGCCCCGGGGCAGCAAGCCGGCGGCGGCGCCTGGATTGTCGGCGGCGGACACGAACATCCCACCGACGACGACTTCGCCCGTGGGCAGGTCCGAGCCCGCCACCCGCGCAGCGATGGCGGACAGGTCGGTCACCGCTCCGACCGGTACGAACTGGCTCGGCATCTGCGTCTTTTCGAGCAGGCCCTGAGAGGCGGCCGCGGCGCCACTCTCGTCCCGAGGCACGATCCCCTTCAGGACGTACACGGACTCGAGCTTCGAGTTCTTGAACGCCTTCTGTTGGGTCGAGGTGGCCTCGCTGTGCGCGGCCGCGCTTGCCACCGCGCCGAAGGCGACGGCGGCGAGAACGGTGAGGCCTCTCCTGGGCACCATCTTCTCCGTATCTGTTCACGACATGTGGTCCATGGCGTACCGCACCCGTCACTCGGGCACGCCTCGCACCCCGGGTGGCCGGCACCGTGGGACCGACAGGTTCTCGACCGGCCGCCCGCTCACGCGAGCCGGGGGACTTTCGCGGCGCCACATCCCCCCAGGGCCTCCGTCGGGACCGGCGATCCCTGTGAGAAGTATCCCGTTCTCTCCACGTGGGTGGCCATAGGTCCGTCGACCCAAATGCCCGCGAACAACCAGACGACGAGCGGGAGATTGCCAGTAGGACCTGCGACTCAATTGGCCCTCACGTCATTGTCAATGGTGCTCGCGGGCGCGCACACTGGGCCTCGACCAGTCCACTGCGGTGGACCTCGACCGGCGCCGACAAAGGCGGCAGGCCCGATTCTGGCCCGGCGTGCAACGAGGGGGGACGCGGAATGACACCCAAGCGGACGGTCGTAGTCGCCGTCGCCGTGGCTGTCGGGGTTTTGGCCTCGGTGCTGAGCTACATCTTTCTGAACGGTGCCCAGCAGCGCGCATATCACAACGCCAAGCTGGTGCCCGCGTACGTCGTCGCCAAGCCCATCCCACGCATGCTGACGTGGACCGATGCCGTCAACGGGGGCTACGTCCAGAAGAAGAGCGTCCCCGCCGAGTTCCGCCCGACTGCGGCCGTGACGAGTCTGGCGGCTCTGCAGGGCAAGGAGGCCGACGCCCCCTTCTCGGTGGGGCAGGTCGTGGTGACCTCCATGTTCGTCAGCCCGATCGCGGCAGCCAACACCTTCTCTCAGATCATCCCGGCCGGCAACGTCGCCGTCACGGTGTCTGTCGACCAGGTCCACGGGGTGGCGGGGCTCCCGGTCCCAGGTGACAAGGTCGACCTGCTGATCTCGGTCAACAACACCGAGAGTCCGCTGCTCCAGAACGTGCCGATCCTGGCCATCGGGCAGAGCACCACCGCCAACACCAACACCAACGCCCAGAACGCCACCCAGACGGCCGCCACCACCGCCAACCCGTCGAGCGGACTGTTCACCTTCGCCGTCAGTCCCTCGGACGCCGCTCGCATCGCTCTGGCGGAGCAGCAGGCCATGGGCATCTACATGCTGCTCGTCCCACCGGGGAACCCGGTCGTGTCCATCCCGGCGGTCACCCCGGACGGGATCCTCAGCGGCCCGCAGACCTCGAGCTGACCGATGACCAATGCAGCAGCTACGGCTGACGTCGAGCACGTCGGAGACGTGGTCATCAGCGTGGTCGACCCGGACGACACCGTCCGGGGCGTCCTCGCCGACCACGTGCGGGACCTCGACAGCGGCGTCGTCGCCTACGCGAACCTCGCCGCGTTCACCGACTCGACGGACCCGTCACGACCCGGCGTCGTCATCTTCGGACCTTCGGAGTCGCCCGACGAGGTGATCCCGCAGGTCGCCGGGCTCATCGCCTTCCGACCCCGCTGCGACGCCATCATGGTCGTCTACGAGCTCACCGCGGACGTCCTGCAGCAGGCCCTGCGGGCCGGCGTCGTCGACGTCGTGGCCGTCTCGGCCGAGGACGCCGAGCTGCTCGACGCCATCGGGCGGGCCTCGGCACGCGTCACGGCCCGCGAGGCTGGGAGGACGGCGACCGTCGCCCCGGGGCCGAGTGCGAGCTCGCCGGGACGGATCATCTCCGTGTTCTGCACCAAGGGTGGCACCGGGAAGTCGGTGGTGGCCATCAACCTCGCCGTCGCCCTGGCCAAGAAGACCATCCAGCCGGTCGTCCTCGTCGACGCCGATCTGCAGTTCGGCGACGTGGCGCTCATGCTCCAGCTGCAGCCCACGCACACCATCGCCGAAGCCGCCCAGGCGGGCGACCGCCTCGACGGCACGCTGCTCGAGAACCTGCTGCTGCGCCACCCGCCGAGCGGGCTCCTGGTGCTGGCGGCCCCGACCGAGCCGAGCTCGGCGGACCAGATCGGGAAGGCCGACATCACGCGGGTGCTGTCGGTGCTGCGTGAGCGGTGCGCCTACATCGTCGTCGACACGTCCGCCAACTTCGCCGAGGTGACCCTCGCCGCCCTCGAGGCGGCCGACGACATCCTGGTGATGGCCGGCCTCGACGTCATGAGCCTGAAGAGCGCCCGGGTGGGCATGCAGACCATGCGCGTGCTCGGGATCCCGTTCTCGCGGGTCAAGTTCGTGCTGAACCGGGCGAACACCCGGGTGGGGCTCACCGAGGCGGACGCCGAACGGGCGCTGCAGCTGAAGGTGGATGCCGCGTTGCCGAGCGACATCCTCGTGGCGGAATCGGTCAACCGCGGGGTGCCGGTCGTGACGAGCGCGCCCCGTTCCAAGTTCGCAAAGAGCATCGACAGCCTCGCCGACTCATTGATGACCGCTGCGCCGGCGACGGCGCAGTCCCGACAGAGCGTGTAGGGGAACCCGATGACCCTTTCCGACCACCTGCGCAAGGCCGGCAGCTTCCTCACGACCGAGGAGGCCCGGTCCCGGCTCCTCGAGGAGGTGCACCTCCGGGTGCACCAGCGCCTCATCGAGGAGCTCGGCCCCGAGCTGTCCCAAGGACGCCTGACGGCGAAGGACCTGCGGCCGCGGGTCAACGCCCACCTCCAGGCCGCCCTGGCCGACGAGTCGACGCCGCTGTCGCTCGCCGACAAGGCCCGGCTCGGCGAGGACATCGCCAACGACATCCTCGGCTACGGGCCGATCCAGGCCTACCTCGAGGACCCCGAGGTCTCCGAGGTCATGGTCAACGGGCCCGACAGGATCTACATCGAGCGCCACGGCAAGATCCAGCAGGCCTCCGCCACCTTCATCGACGAGGCCCACCTGCGGCGGGTCATCGACAAGATCGTCGGCGAGGTGAGCCGGCGCGTGGACGAGGCGTCGCCGATGGTCGACGCCCGGCTGCCCGACGGCTCCCGGGTGAACGCCGTGATCCACCCCCTCGCCATCGGGGGACCATTCCTCACGATCCGGAAGTTCTCCAAGGACCCGCTCCAGGTCGAGGACCTCATCACGAACATGACGCTCACACCCGCGCTCGCCCGCTTCATCGAGGCGTGCGTGGTCGGCCGCCTGAACATCATCGTGTCGGGCGGCACCGACGCCGGGAAGACGACGCTGCTCAACGTGCTGTCGTCGTTCGTCCCCACCGACGAGCGCATCGTCACCATCGAGGACTCCAAGGAGCTGCAGCTCCGCCAGGAGCACGTGGCGTCGTTGGAGGCCCGCCCGCCCAACATCGAGGGCCGGGGGGAGATCACCATCCGCGACCTCGTGCGAAACAGCCTCCGTATGCGCCCGGACCGCATCATCGTCGGGGAATGCCGCAGCGGCGAGGCGCTCGACATGCTCCAGGCCATGAACACCGGCCACGACGGCTCGCTCACCACGATCCACTCCAACGGTCCGCGCGACACCCTGTCGCGCATCGAGACCATGACGCTGATGGCCGGGTTCGATCTGCCCATCCGGGTCATCCGGGAGCAGATGTCCTCGGCCATCGACCTCGTCGTGCACCTGTCGCGCCTGCGTGACGGCACCCGACGGGTCACCCACGTCTCCGAGGTGCAGCACATGGAGGGGGACGTGATCATCATGCAGGACCTCTTCATGTTCGACTTCTCCGCCGGCATGGACGAGCAGGGCCGCTACAAGGGGACGCTCAAGTCGCTGGGCATCCGGCCGCACTTCGCCGACAAGCTGGAGGACGCCGGCATGAAGCTCGACCCTGAGCTCTTCCAGGCCGAGGAGTTCGCTCGCGTGCGGGTGGCCCGGCGGTGAAGATCCTCGTCGCCATCCTCGTGGGGCCGGCGGCCGCCCTGCTGGTGTGGGGCGTCGTCTCGGTGGCGCTGCGCGAGCGCCCGCGCCGGCTGACCGAGGCGCTGGCGCCGTACAGCGTGGGGGGGATGTCCCAGCCCGGCGTGTCCACCGGCGGGGGCTCGGAGTTCGTGGAGAGCCCGTGGATGCAGCGCGCCGTGGCGGGCCTCGCCGACTTCGCCTCGCGCAAGGGCCTCCTTCAGCTCCTGAAGCGCCTGCTCGACCAGGCCGACCTGCCCATCCGGCCCGCCGAGGGCCTGTTCGTCTACGTGGTCGCCGTCGTCCTGGGTGGCGCCTTCGGCCTGCTCCTCGGGAGCCCCTTCTGGGGCCTCGTGGCCCTCGGGGCGGTGGGCGTCATCCCGTGGGTGGCGCTCTCCACGCTGGCCAAGCGGCGCACCCAGGCCTTTACGGCCCAGCTCCCGGACATGCTCCAGCTGCTCGGCACGACGCTGCGCTCGGGGTTCTCGATCCTGCAGGGCCTGGACACCGTGTCGCGCCAGCTCGACGACCCCATCGGCAAGGAGATCCGCCACGTCGTGGCCGAGGCCCGGCTGGGCCGGCCGCTCGTGGAGGCGCTCACCGAGGTGGCCCAGCGCGTCCGCAGTGACGACTTCGAGTGGGTGGTCACGTCCATCGGGATCCAGCGCGAGGTCGGCGGCAACCTGGCCGAGCTCCTCGACATCGTGGCCGACACCATGAACGCCCGGGCCCGGCTGCGGCGCGAAGCGCGCACGCTGACCGCCGAAGGACGGATCGGCGCCGTCGTGATCTCGGTGCTGCCGGTCGTCATCGGCCTCTTCGTCTACGCCGTGAACCCCACGTACATCAGCCCGCTGCTGCACGAGGCCTTCGGCGAGATCCTCTTCTACGGTTCGATCGTGCTCGGCCTGGGCGGCATCCTGTGGCTGCGCAAGCTCGTGGACATCGAGGTCTGACATGCTGATCTTGGCTGCCATCACCATCTTTGTCACCGCTGGGCTGCTCACCTACGCGGCCGCCATGAAGGCGGACGAGCGCCTGAGCGTGCGCGCCGCGCGCGTCCGGCTGGGGGACTACGAGTCGACCCTCGTCAAGCGCGAGGAGGATCTCAAAGAGCCCTTCGCCCAGCGCGTGCTGCGGCCCACCGGCGAGATGGTCGTCGGCCTCCTGAAGCGCTTCCTGCCGACCGAGTACGTCGACAAGCTGCGCCACAAGCTCGTCCTGGCCGGGCGCGGGTCGCCGGAGGAGGTCGACCGCTTCCTGGTCGTGCGGGTGCTGTCGGTGGTGGCCATCCCCGTGCTGTGGCTCGTGGTGTGGAAGATGACGTCGCTGGCGGGGACCACCCTCATGGCCGTGATCGTGTTCATCGGCGTGGCCGGCGCCGTCGGGCCCGACGCCTGGCTCAACCGGGTCGTGGCCGACCGCCGCTTCGCCATCCGCAGGAAGCTCCCCGACGTCCTCGACCTGCTCACGATCAGCGTGGAGGCCGGCCTCGGCTTCGAGCAGGCGCTGGCCCGGACGGTGACGATGGTCCCCGGCCCCCTGTCGGAGGAGTTCTCGCGCATGCTCGGCGAGATGCGGGCCGGCTCGAGCCGGGCCGACGCCCTCAACGCCTTGGACGCCAGGACCGAGATCCCCGAGCTGAAGTCGTTCGTCCTGGCCATCTTGCAGGCGGACACCTTCGGGGTGTCGGTGGGCGCCATCCTGCGCAGCCAGGCCGCCGAGATGCGCGTCCGGCGCCACCAGCTCGCCCAGGAGCAGGCGCAGAAGGCGCCGGTGAAGATGCTCTTCCCCATGGTCTTCTGCATCATGCCGGCGCTGTTCGTCATCATCGCCGGCCCGGCCGTCCTGGGCATCTATCACGCCTTCCGCGGGGGCTGACGGCTAGAACCGGCCCGTGCGCTCGCCACGGGTGTCGACCGTCTTCGGTGGCGCGTTCGCCCTCTGGGGCCTCGGCGTCGGCCTGCTGCGCCTCCACGACAACTCGTACCTGACCCACGTCGCCACCGGGCGCCTGATCCTCGCCCACGGGGTCCCCACCACCGACCCCTACACCTTCACCGCCCACGGCCGGCCGTGGGTGGTGGAGTCGTGGCTGGCCTCGGTGCTCTTCGGGGTCGTCGAGCGGGCCGCCGGTGGGCACGGCCTGCAGGTGCTGCACGCCGCCCTGGGCGCTGGCCTCGGTGCCCTGGCCTGGGTGCTCACGCGGCCGGCGCGCCAACTCCCGGGTCGGATCGTCGCCGCCGGCGGCCTCCTGGCGGTGGGATCGGGCTACTGGACGTCGCGACCGCTGCTCATCGCTCTGGTGCTCTTCGGGGCCCTCATCGCCATGACCGAGACGGGCCGCGGCTCGCCGTGGTTGCTCGTGCCGCTCATGTGGGTGTGGGTCAACGTGCACGGGAGCTGGCCCCTCGCCCTCGTCTACCTCGTGGTGCGCATCGCCGGGCGGCGCGCCGACGGCGCCGCGCTCGAGCGCCTCCCCCGCCTCCTCGGCGCCACCGCCGGTGGGGTGGTCCTGGGGGCGGCGAACCCCCTCGGCCTGCGCCTGCTCGACTACCCGCTGACGGTGCTCACGCACCACCAGGCGTTCGCCCACGTCGCGGAATGGCAGTCACCGACCTTCTCGGACCCGGTGAACGGCGCCTTCCTGGCGGCGGTGCTCCTGGCCGTCGTGCTCCTGGTGGCGCGCCGCGGCTCGATCGAGGACGTGCTCGTGACGGTGGTCTTCGCCGCGGCCGCCCTCGAGGCCTCGCGCAACGTCCCGGTGGCCGCCCTGGTCGTCACCCCCGTCCTGGCGCGGGGCCTCACGGGCCTCGGGCAGCTCGACGGCACGCGCCGCGGCCTGCTGCCGGCGGCCGGCCTCGGGGCGCTGGCGGTGCTCGGTGCCGCCATGGTGGCCGGGGCCGTGCACCGCCCCGCCTACGACCTGTCGGCCTACCCGGTCAGCGAGGTGTCGTGGATGCAGCGCCACGGCCTCGTCCCGGGTCGCGTGGCCACACCCGACTACGTCGGCAACTACCTGGAATTCCGCTTCGGAGCCCGGGCGCGTGCCTTCGTCGACGACCGGGTCGACGTCTTCCCCCCTGCCGTCGAGCGCGACTACGGCGTCCTGCTCGACGGCCACGAGGGTTGGCAGGCCGTCCTCGCCCGGTACGGAGTGGCCGCCGTCCTGTGGCCCCGGTCCGAGCCTCTGGCCGGGCTGGTCGCCGAGGATCCCCGGTGGTCGGTGCGGGTGCGCGATCGCCACTGGATCGTAGCGGTCCGTGTCGCGCTCACCACTTCCGGCGCGCACTGACCCCCTCGGGGCCTGCGCCACGCCGCCACCCGTCCCACATGAGGTGGCCTGGACGCCAGAAGTCCTGGTCAACGACCTCTCTCCCTGCTGGTTCGGGGGGTCGAGGGCCTGCCGGCGACGGCGGGGAGGACCAACGTCCGAGGGAATTTGCGCGCTCCGACCATGGATTTCCCTCAAGGACCCCGGCCTGTTACCACGATATGTGACTGATCGCTGACCGTAAGTAATCAAATGGCCCGCAGGCCGGGCCCAGGACAGGACCGGAGGGGACGAGCCGCAGTGCAGGTGGTCGAGCCGCTTTCCGACAGACCGTCGCCACCCCACGCGCCTGCACGGCGGGCCCGCCCGGGGTGGTCCAACCTGCCGCCGGCCGCGCCCGAATTGGTGGCCGGGTTCGGGCAGATGCTCAGTGCCCTGCGGTGGGCCACGCTGTGCCTGGCGCTCGCCCTGGGGTTGGTCGAGCACCGAGGGGCACCCACGGCCGCGGCCGGCGGCGTGCTGGTCGCCTACACCGTGTGGCGCACGCTGCGGCCCATCGGCACCGAGCGGACCGGCTGGCACACGAGCGCGGCCCTCCTCCTCGAGGTGGCCGTGGGCGTGGCGGTGGTGGAGGCGACGGGGTTCGGCCGCTCGCCCTTCCTGATCTGCCTGGCCGTCGCCACCGTGGTGGCCGGCTTCGCCGGGGGGCTCCGGGTGGTGACGGGGCTGGCGGTCATCGCCGGCCTCGCCGTGGCGCTGCCCAGCGTGTTGCTGGCGTCGCTGCACGCCGATGCCGACACCAGCGTGCAGTTCGCCATCGAGATCGTGCTCGTCGGCGTGGTCGGTGGGTTCAGCCGCTACCTCGTCGACGACGCCCACCAGGCCCGGGACGGGCTGGCGGCCCGGGTGGAGCAGCTGTCGGAGGTCAACGACCTGCTGCTCGACCTGCACCGGGTGACCGAGAGCGAGGGCACCCCGCTGCACGTGGAGGGGGCGGCGCGTTGGGCCCTCGAGCGGCTGGACGAGCTGTTCGCCCCGGACCTGAGCGCCGTGGCGCTGCTCGACCCCGCCACCGAGTCCTGGAGCCTGGTGGCGGGCAACGGCGTGCGCACCACCGCCCCCGACCGGCCCTTCGACCTACCCCCGTCGATGGCGCAGGCCGCGGCGGGCTCGGACCCGCTGGTGCGCGAGGACCTCGAGCACGGCCTCAGCTTCCGTTCGCGCTGGGGGCTGTACTGCCCCATGCGCACCCGCGACGAGGTCGTCGGCGTGCTGGTGGTCGAGTGCGACGTCCGGCGCCACACCGGCGCCAAGGACCGCCGCCGGCTGGCCGACCTCGCCCGGGCCGCGGCCCTGGCCGTCGACAACGCCCGCTGGCTGGAGCGGATCCACACCCTCGGGATGGAGCAGGAGCGCACCCGCCTGGCGCGCGAGCTGCACGACCACATCGGCCAGTCCGTGGTGCACCTCGGCTTCGAGCTCGACCGCCTGGTCGAGCTCAACCACGGCCGGGCGGTGCAGCAGGACCTGATCGCCCTGCGCGGCGACATGCGCGACCTCGTCGAGGAACTGCGCGACATGCTGACCGACCTGCGCTGCGACGTCTCGGAGACCCAGGGCGTCGACGGCGTCCTGGCGTCGTTCCTCGACCGGGTGAACAAGCGCCACCGGGTGGCCGTCACGCTTGTCGCCGACGGCGACGCCCGCATGCCGATCCCGGTCGAGCGCGAATTCTGGCGGGTCGCACGCGAGGCGGTCATGAACGCCGAACGCCACGGGCGGGCGTCGCGGGTCTCGATCCTGTGGCGGTGCAACGCCGAGGGGGCGTTGCTCGAGGTGGCCGACGACGGCATCGGCCTGCCCGCGGGCAAGGCGGTCGGTGCGTCGGGCTACGGCCTCCTGGGAATGCGCGAACGAGCCGATGCGGTAGGAGCCCAATTGGAGATCACCTCGGGGCCCGGCAAGGGCACCCTGGTGCGGATGAGAATGAGAGCGGCGTGATGGTACGAGTACTGATCGCAGACGACCACACCATGGTCCGTGAGGGGCTCCGGTGGGCCCTCGAGCACGCCGGGCTCACCGTCGTGGCCGAGGCCGCCGACGGGCAGGAGGCCGTCGACCTGGCCGACGAGCACCGCCCGGACGTGGTCCTCATGGACCTGTCGCTGCCGGTGCTCTCCGGGGTGGCCGCCACCAAGCGGATCCGGGGACTGCTGCCCGACACCGCGGTGCTGGTGCTCTCGATGCTCTCGGACGAGACCGCGGTCTCGTCCGCACTGGGAGCGGGCGCCCAGGGGTACCTCGTCAAGGACTGCACCACCGCCGAGATCGTCGACGCCGTGCGCCGGGTGGCTGCCGGCGAGCGCGTGCTCGCCCCGTCGGTGTCCGACGGCGTCCCGCCCGCCTTCGTGGACAACGGCGTGCCGACACGCCAGTCGGCGCCGACCACCACACGGCCGCTCATCTCCAAGCGCGAGGAGGAGGTCCTCCGCCTCGTGGCCACCGGGGTCTCCATCCCCGAGGCAGCCCGGCGCCTCTTCATCAGCGTGAAGACGGTGAAGAACCACCTGTCGTCGATCTACCAGAAGCTCGACTCCCACGACCGCGCCCAAGCCGTGCTGAAGGCCATGCGGATGGGGCTGATCAAGCTGGACTGATCGAGGCCGCCAGCCCCACAATGGGTCGCACGACCCACGTTCTTCCTGCACAGCGGGACCTTTTGGGCCGGCAGACCTATGGCGCACGGTGCCCCCTTCCCCGATAGTGGGACCCAGGGTTGGATCGGAATAGGGGGGCATTGTGAACATCTTCTCGCTCGTCATGCGCGTGATCGACCCGATCCGTGCGACGTGGAACCGCAGGGACGAGATCGGCGCCAGCCTGGTGGAGTACGCGCTGCTGCTCGCTCTCATCGCCGTGGTGGCGCTCGTGGCGCTGCACTTCCTGGGCGGCTCTGTGGCCAACACCCTGAACAACGTGGGCAGCTCCATCAACAAGCCCTGAGACACAGAACGAGGTGCGTGACGCCGCACACCCGTTCCCGACACTGCGAAGGGGGGGAAACCGTGAACATCGTCTCGCTCGTCATGCGCGTGATCGACCCGATCCGTGCAACGTGGAACCGCAGGGACGAGGTGGGCGCCAGCCTGGTGGAGTACGCGCTGCTGCTCGCTCTCATCGCAGTGGTGGCGCTCGTGGCGCTGCACTTCCTGGGCGGCTCTGTGGCCAACACCCTGAACAACGTGGGCAGCTCCATCAACAAGCCCTGATCGCCAACGGCGGGAACAGCCAGAGCAACGGCTCAGCTCGGTCACCCGGGCTGAGCCGTTGGCGCGTCCGGGCTCAGTCGCGCGCTCAGGCCCCGGACAGGCTGCCCCCGGTCGGCGGGCCGACGTAGTGCAGCACCACCGCCGTGCCCGATCGCCACACCACCCGCCAGCGGGCGTCGTGCTCCAGGTACGTCGACAGTGGCGTCCCCGGCGTCCACAGCACGTACGACACGTCGTAGGAACGCAGCTCGGGGTCCGGGTCAGCGGTGAGCTGGTCGAGTGCCAGGTAGCGCGAGAGCACCCCGTCACCCGTGTAGAGCTCGGTGCGGCCGTCGACGAACACCGGCCGGCCCACCCAGTCGAGGTAGTCGCTCCACAGGTAGGTGGCGAAGACCCGGCCAGGATGGTGCTGCAGGTAGGCCACCGCCCGCACGGGGACACTGGCGGCGGGCTGGCCCGCCCGGTGCCACGGCCCGTGCAGCATGGAGAGCGCCAGCACCGCCACCAGCGGCCACACGAGCAGCGACGGGCGCAACCGCTCCTGGCGGATCGGGGGACACCGGGCCGCCAGGGCACACCACCCGATGGCGAAGTACGGGATGAAGCGCGCTGCGTCGAGCGCGGAGACCAGGAGGAACCCGGCCAGGACGAGCTCGACCGCGGGGACCTCGGCGTCCGACAGCACCACATAGGCGGCCGTGATCACCACGGGGAGGACGATCACGGCGAGCGTCGCCGGGTCGTGGAAGTTCGGGGACTGCCACTCGCCGATCAGGCGACGGACGGTCTGGTTGAACGTCACGCCCAGCGCGCTGGCGTAGACGCCGGGACCGAACGGATTGACGAAGGTGGCGACGCCCGACGCCAGGAAGACGATGACGACGGGGCGGCGTGCCAGGGGTTCGGACACGACCAGGCGGCCGCGGCGTATCGGCGCGGCGGCGGCCACCACCTCCAGGAGGAGGATCCCCAGGCCGAGGAGGAAGCTCCCGTGGAGGTTGGCCCACAGCACGAACAGGACGGGCACCGCCCACAGCCATCCGCGACGGCGGCGTGCCCGGGTGAGCAGCACCAGCAGCAGGGCGACGAAGAAGTAGCTGACCACCTGGGGGCGGTCGTCCAGGAACAAGGTGACGGCCGCGCCGGTCTCCACGCAGAGCAGGCCCGTCCAGGTCCACCCCGCCCCCACCATCCGGGAGCGGACGGCGACCGCCACGACGGTGAGCGACGCCAGGCCCGCCGACAACAGCCAGAAGGCCACCGGCCCGAGCCACCGCACCGACTGGGCGAGCAGGACGTCGTACCCCCACTCGGGGGAGATCCACGAGTGCCCGGTCACGGTGTAGGAGAAGACGTCGCGGGTGATCACCCGGTGGTGGTCGAGCATCCACACCCCGGCGGCGCGGTGCCAGAAGGTGTCGTCGAACACCCCGCTGTGCAGCGCGTCGCGCCAGGCCAGCAGGCATCCCACCACGACCCCGACGACCCCGACGGGCAGGGCCACGCCGCGCAGCACGCCGAGGCGGCGCGCCGGGCCCCGAGGTGTCGGCGTACCCGTGCCGTCCCCGGCGCCGGCGGCCGGGGGGCGCAGCGCGTCCTCCGGTGGTGCCTGCGACGGTCGGCCTGGCGACACGCATCCTCCCTCCACGGCGAACGGCCTGGACGCGTCCGGGCCCGCCAATGATCGCGTGCGGTCGGGCGGCGGCGGCGCATCCGGGACCCGCCCGATGCGCCGGCGGCGGGGCCGCCGGGTGGGACCGCCGAGGACGGTGCCTACACTCGACACGCTCCCCCGCCGAACGGCGCCGACGGAAGGTGACTTGCATGGACGAGCCGGTGACAGCGCCCGGGCCTGTGCTGTTCGCCCGCTACGCCTACCCGCCGAACGCTCTCGGCTACTGCGGGCCGGCCGATCCCGAGGGGCTCCTGGGCGCCGCTGCTGCTGCCGACGCCGCCGCCGCTGTCGTCGACGTCGTCGAGGTGGAGGCGCTGGCCGACCGGGCGGCCCACTTCACGGGCGCGTGGCCGTACCTGCGGCTGATCGCGGCGAGCAACGACGTCCTCGACCCGCTCGACGCCCGCGTCGTCGACGCCTACTGGGTGGGCAACGCGCTGCTCGACCGCGTGCCGCCGGCGGGCCTCGCCGAGGTCGTCGACGCTCAGCTCGAGCTGGGGCACGGCCCGGCGGCCGCGGCCGCCCCCGGCACCGTCCCCGCCGGCGGTCACGCCAATCACAGCTTCCACGTCTTCGCGGTGTACCCGTGGCTCGGCCTGCTGCGCTCGGGGATGGAGGGGCCGCCGCTCATGGTGCTCGACCGTTGCCGCATCCGGTGGGGCACCGTCGAGGCCGTCGACGCGGACGCCGCCACGGTGCGAAGCCGGACCCTGCGCTTCTCCGACGGGCGCTTGGAGCTCGGCCACGAGCGGGTGGAGGACGTTCGGTACCGCATCGACGGTGTCGGCTTCGTCGGCGATCTGGCGCCGGGCGACAGCGTCTCGATGCACTGGGACTGGGTGTGCGAACGCCTCAGCCCGGCGCGCCGCGAGCGGCTGCAGGCGTCGACCGAGCGCAGCCTGGGGGTCGTGAACGCGCTCGACGCCTGACTGCGGTCACGCCGCTCCGGGGTGGCGGTGAAGGGGCGCCCGGCCCCTCACCGGTGTCGCCGGGTTGGGGCCGCGGCGACCGTCGACCTTGGACGGCGGCCAGCCGTCCAGCGCCACCGGGAGCACCGGTGTGACCGATGTGCCGGTGACAGACCATTCGAGAAGCAGCGTGCCCGCGGGAGCGACGGTGACGGGCATCACGGCCGACCACCGAAAGACGGGTGGCACGACACCGACAGTGCGCCGTAGCCGCGCCGGGCACGCCCACACCCCTGCACGCGGACGATCGGGGTGGGAACGGTGACGTTCGCCATGCCGCGGTGCGCACCTTGGGTGTGTGCGCCCGTACGGAGGGGGACCAATCGCGACCCGGACGGGCTCACCGCGTCGGCGATGCAGGCGAACAGCACCGCCAGGTCGACCCCGACCAGCACCGCCACGACCTCGAGCATCTCGCCCTCCTGCTTCTTCCTCCTTGCAGTGTCGTCAGGCCGGGCACGGTGCCCAAGGGTCCAAGGTCATGGCGCAGGCCGCCGACCGGCCGGTTCGCCCTGGCGCCCACCCGACCAGCCGTTTCCGTCGGCGCCCAGCCGGGCGGCCGGGGCCCCGAGCGGCTACCTGGGCCCCCGGGCACCCTCCGGGGCACCCTCCGGGGCACCCTCCGGGGCACCCTCCGGGGCACCCGCCGGGGCACCCTCCGGGGCACCCGGTGTCCGCCGGCCGTCGACCCCCGACCCGGGGGGCGCGGGCGCCGGCCGACCGAAGGCGGCGAGGGCCGCCTCGATCGAGTCATGCACCGGCACGTGCGCGGTGTCCACCGGCACGGCGACGGGCCAGGGTCGGGCCCGGGCAACCAGGGCGCGCCCCACCTCCTCGTCGGCGCCCGAGACGTCGGCGCCCGAGTCCCGGCGGGCCCGGAGCCGGGGCACGGTCACGTCGAGCCCGGCAGTGCACTGCACGACGACGAGCGCACTGGTCGTGTCGTCGGCCAGGCGCTCGGCGGCGTCGTGCCAGCGCCGGTCCGTGAAGGTGGCGTCGAGCACGACGGACTGGCCCAGGCCGAGCGCGGCGCGGGCGCGCCCGAGGAGGGTCAGGTAGGTGCGCTCGGTCGTCTCGGGCGAGTACCCCTCGCCGCCGAACGGGGCGAGGGGCGCCGTCGCCGCGCCCGGGTCGACGAGCTCGCGCCGTACCTCGTCGGAGCGGAGCACGGGCCAGCCCAGGCGCTCGCCCACGGCCGCGGCGACGGTGGACTTCCCGGTGCCGGGCGCGCCGCACACCACCCCCAGCACGACGCGGCCCTCCTCGAGATGGTGGAGCGCCAGGTCGAGCAGGGCAGGAGCGCCGGAGGCCGCGCCGTCTGCCTGGGAGGCACGGATGCACGCCACCTCGGCGCGCACCAGGGCGCGCTGGGCGCAATAGTGGTGGACGAGCGACGGCGGGAAGAGGTCCCCGGCCATTTCCTCGTAGAGGCGCAGGAACGTCGCCGCCGCGGCCGGCGCCCCGAGGCGCTCGAGGTCCATGGCCAAGAAGGCGACGTCGGCGATGACGTCGACGTGGCGAAGCCTCGGGTCGAACTCCACACAGTCGAGGACGCGCGGCCCGTCGTCGAGAAGGAACACGTCGGTGGCGAGCAGGTCGCCGTGGCCGTCGCACACCCGGCCGGCGGTGACGCGCTGGTCGAACAGCGCCCGGCGCCCCGCCAGAAAGCCCAGGGCGAGGTCCTCCACGCGCGCCACCGTCGTCGGCGCCAGCTCGGGCCCCGCGTACGCCGTCAGGCTGTCCAGGCATCCCCGCCACGTCTCGGCGACGGCGTCGGCGCCGCCACCGGCGTCGATCGCCGGCGAACGGGCCGCCTTTGCGTGGAAGTCGGCGAGCACCGATGCCAGCCGTGCCAGCTGGACGTCGAGGTCCGGGGCGTGTGCCTGTGCCTGCGCGGCCAGGCTGCGGTCCGCGGGCAGGCGGCGCATCACGACGGCATGGTCGAGCGTGCGGTCGCCGAGGACGACGTCTGCGACGCCCAGGTACACGTCGGGGCTCAGGCGCCGGTTGGCTTCGACCTCGGCCTCGCAGGCGGCGCGACGGGCCTCGGCGGTGCCGAAGTCCAGAAACGGGAATCGGACCGGCTTCTTGTACTTGAGGACGACGTCGTCGAGGAACACCAGGACCGAGACGTGCGTCTCGACGACGGTCGGGCCCGGTCTCACGGATCCGTGGAGCGACGCACCATGGCGACGTCGGGTCTCCACGCCAGCGCCTCCAGGCACACGAGTGGGACGAGCAGGTGGGGGATGTCGATGCCCTGCACGAGCACGGACCGCAACAGGGACGAGCGGCCCGGCGTCACGGCGTGCCGCCAGAGCATGACCACCAGGTCGGCGCTGGCGGCGTAGGCGCGCAGCTCGTGCGCGGGCTCGCCCGTCACCACCCGGAGAGCCTCAGGGGTGGCGCCGTGGCGCCGACGGAGCTCGTCGAACCACACCGACGCGTGATGCCCCGACCCCTCCCACATCCTCGGACGGTTGTCCTCGGTCAGCACGTGGAGAACCGTCGACTGGACGCCGGCCTCGACCAGGCGTCGACGCAGGGTCCGGGCACCGGCGGCGACCTCGTCACTGCCGTCCGACGCGATGAGCACCCGTCGGATGCCCGACGCCGGACGAGCGCGCTGCCCGGCCCCGGCTCCTTCCTCGGCGGGGATGGCTCCCCGTGGCCGGCGGCGGGCCGGCCTGGAGGGCAGCACCAGGACCGGCCCCGCCACCAGCGCGGCGCGCGCCAGGAGCTGATCGGCGGCCCGTCCGGGGGCGATCCCGTCCGGGAGGACGTCCACGACGGGCTCGAGGTCGAACACGCGCCCCAGGTCGCCCGCGAGGAGGGCCCAGTCGGCACCGTCGTCGGCGGCGTCAGCCGCGACGGCCCGGACCGGTGGCTGTGCGGATTGCACGCTCGGCCTCATGCGACGACCTCCTCGTCCTCGGCACCCGGGCCCGGTATTCCCGACAGGCCCGGTCCGCCCGACAGGCCCGGTCCGCCCGACGGGCCCGACATGGCCCCGGCCTGCTCCACCCACCCGCCGGGTGGCTGCACCACCACGGGCGGGCCCGCCCCCAGTCTGATCCGCACCGGTGCCGAGCACCGGACGTGCACCCGTTCGTTGCGACAGCGGAGCCGCACCACGTGGCCGTGCCAGCGCAGCCGCAGGCGCAGCTCCTCCCACCGGGCCGGGATGTGGGGATCGAGGACGAGGGCGTCGTCGTCGGGCCCCGTGACCCGTACGCCCGCGAACCCCATCACCAACGCCTGCCACAGGCCGCCCAGGGTGGCGAGGTGCAGGCCACCCGCCGTCGTGCCGGTCACGTCGTCGAGGTCGATGCGCTGCGCGATGTCGAGGAAGGCGAGCGCCTCGTCCAGCCGCCCGAGACGAGCCAGCAGCGCGGCGTGGATGGCAGGCGACAGGGAGCTCCCGTGGGCCGTGCGGGGGAGGTAGTAGTCCATGTCGCGCGCCAGGACCCCGGGCGGCCCGACCGGGGGGATGACATGGTGGAGCATCAGCACGTCGGCCTGCTTGATGATCTGCGAGCGCGACACGCGATCGTGGCCGAGCACGAGGTCGGCGGCCACGGGAACCGGCCCGACGTCCTCGACCCGGAGCGGCTCCAGGAGATCGAAGCCCACGAACTGGACGTGGTGACCCGCCTCGGGGTCGTACCCGTCGACGAGTGCGGCCGACACCTCGCGCCAGCGGACGGCCTCGTCGCGCTCGCCGGCCGAGCCGCTTCGCTCGACGAGCTCGGCTGCCCGCTCGAGGTTCCACGCCGCCATCTGGTTGGTGAAGGCGTTGTCGTCGACGTCCTCGTGGTACTCGTCGGGGCCGATCACCCCGTCGATGTGCCCACGTCCGGCAGCGTCGACACGGACCCGGCTCGCCCAGTACCGGGCCGTCTCGGTCAGCAGGCGCCGACCGCTCCCCTCGAGCAAGCGCCAGCTCCCCGACCACGTGGCCAGGTGCCACGCGGCCCACGCCACGTCGGCCGTGATGTGCTCTTCGAGCCGGCCGGTGCGGATGGCGACGAGATCGCCCCGATCGTCGATGCCGCTCGTCGGCGTGACGTCGCTGCCATCGTGGCCCGACTCCCAGGGAAAGCGTGCCCCCGCCCGGCCGAGGGCCGCCGCGGCGTCGACGGCCGCCGGCAGGCGGCGGATGCGGTACTCGAGCATGGCGCGTGCCGCCGACGGGTGCGTGGCCGCCAGCATGGGCAGGACGAACATGTCCGCGTCCCAGAAGACATGCCCGGCGTACGCCGCGCCCGTCAGCCCCCGGGCGCCGATGCCCGCCTCGCCGCGGTCAGGCACCGAGCTGATCGTATGGAAGACGGCCAGCCGGACGGCCTGGGTGAGCTCCTCGTCCCCGACGACCTCGATGTCCGCTTCCGCCCACCGCTCGGCCCAGGCGGCCTGTTGTTCGGCGAGGAGGGCCACCGCTCCGGCTTCGCAGGCCGCGGCGTGGGCGGCGGCTGCGGCGGTGCGGTTCGGCATCCGCCGCCGTCCCGACACGAACGAGGAGATGCGGACCAGGTGTGTCTCGCGGTCGCGGTCGACCCGCTCGGGGGTGTCGTCGCGCATCGTCTCCACGATCCCGATGACGCCACCCCCGGTGGTGGCCCGGAAGTCGAATTGCTCGCTGCCTTCGCGCACGTCCAGGACGTCGGACGTCCCCAACGCCACGAGGACGGTGGTCCCCGGACGGCCCAGGCAGGCCCACCGCGCCGTGCGCAGGATCGAGCCGTCCTCGGCCTCGACGTCGCGCCACAGGATGCCGGAACGCAGATCGAGGATGCGCTCCCCCACGAGGGGCCCGATGTGCTCGGCCAGGGTCGCCCAGCTCCGCACGACCAGTAGCGACTCCGCGCCGTCGTTGCGCTCGTACACACCCGACACGAACACACCCGGGCGCGCTCCCGGGCCGTCCTCCTCGAGGCTGCCGCGGGTGCCGGTGACACCGTCGGCCAGGCTCAGCAGGCTCTCGTAGACACGCAGCATCCCGCTCGGGCCGTCCGGCACGACCAGGTACCACGGTGAGGCTGCCGGGTCGACGTCGCCGCCCGGTCGCTCGGCGAGCACCCGGTGTGCCGCCTGGGCGACGGGCCCGAGGGTGGCGGTGACGCCCTGGGGGTCAGGCAGGCGCCGCGGGGAGGGCGACCGGGGGGCGGCGCCGCGAGCGCCCGGGCTCACGGGATCGGGGTGCGGGCGATGCTCCCCGGCACGCGCCTGACGCCCGTCCACGTCGTCGTCGGGGGGGACGCCGTCCGCACCTCGGCCGCACCCGGGTCGGTGCGCGTGAGCACACCGTCGGGATCGGTGGCATCCGGGGCCCCGCCGGCGGCCTCGGCCGGGATGGCGTGCAGCATGAAGCGCCGGCCGGTGACCACGTCGAGCCTGATCGCCAGGACCACGTCCCCCGGGCTCGGGACGAGCGGCAACGCCGCCACGTCCGCCGCAGCCGGGTCCGCCTCGTCGACGGCCACGGCCAGCCCCCGGACGAGAACGCTCCAGGCCGCTCCCCCGTTGCGGTCGAGGTGGTCCACCTCGAACGCCACGAGCCCGCCGGTCGCCGCCGTGGCCATGGCACCGCGCCCCAGGCGCAAGAGGATGCGACGATCGCGGTACGCGAAGTTCACCGGCTGGACCAACGGCGCCTGCTCACGCGACACCGCCAGGCGACCGACCGCACCCTGCTTCGCCGCCATCGCCAGGAGTCGCAGGCACTCCGGCAGGGGAATGATCTCGGATCCACGCTGGTCCACCCACATACGAACAAGGTTGCCAGGATCAGGTGCCGCCCCCTAGGGCCGTTCGTCCCAGGACCGGGCGCGGGGGTCCAATTCCGGCGACGAGCCGGGTCGGACGGGCCCCGAAACAGGCCCGGAAGCCGTCAGGCGCCCCGGCGCCGCCACGGCGGGTTGTGCAGTGGCTCCACCTCGGGGCGACGCGGATGCTCGGCGTGCTCGGCCGGGAGCACGGAGCCGGCACCCTCGAGGACCTCCCGGCACCGCCGGCACAGGCCCCGGTGGACGTGCTCGTTGGCACCACAACTGCGGCAGACCTTCTGCGTCACGGCCTTCTTCGTCATGGCCCCTCCCCTCTCACTTGTGTGCCGGGCCGGTGGCGGTGGCACCGGCCCGTCGGGCGTCGACTCGCCCCACACGCCCGAGGAGCTCGGCGAGGTCCGCGACGACGATGTCCGCCCCGGCCGCCACCAGCTGGGCCGGGCTCACGCTCCGGGCGACGCCGACCACGAGCCCGAACTCCCCCGCCTGCCCCGCCTGCACCCCGGCCAGCGCGTCCTCCACAACGGCGGCACGGGCCGCGGGCACGCCGAGGGCACCGGCGGCCCACAGGAACGTGTCCGGCGCCGGCTTCCCCGCCAGATGGTGCCCGGCGGCCACCCGGCCGTCCACCACGACGTCGAAGAGGCCCGTGATCCCCGCCGACCGGAGGACCGCCATGCAGTTCTCGCTGGCGGAGACGACCGCCGTCGGCACGCCCGTGCGCCGCACCGCCTCGACGAAGGTGACCGACCCCGGGAACGCCGCCACCGCGCCCGCACCCAGCCGGTGGAGGACGAACTCGTTCTTGCGGTTGCCGACTCCGCACACGGTCTCGCTGGCCGGCGGGTCGGACGGCGAGCCCTCGGGCAACTCGATACCACGGGATGCGAGGAAATCGCGCACACCGTCATAGCGTGGCTTCCCGTCGACGAAGCGCTGGTAGTCACCGACGAGGTCGAAGGGCTCGACCGCGACGGCGAGCCCCGCGCCACGGCGGGCCAACACCTCGTCGAAGGTCTCCTTCCACGCCGCGGCATGCACGCGGGCAGTGTCGGTCAGCACGCCGTCGAGGTCGAACAACCACGCGTCCACAGCACCGCCGATGCCGGCGGCGGCCGAACCTGCTCGCCGGCCGCGTTCAGCGCCTGACAACGGGGACCCGGGTCGACGCCGTCTTGGCCTCTTCGCCCACGGGGACGCGGATCTCGAGGATCCCGTCGCCATAGGTCGCCTTGACGTCGTCCTCCTTGGTCCCCGCGGGGAGCGACATCGTGCGGACGAACGACCCGTACCGGAACTCCGACCGGTAGCCGTCCCTGGCCTTGTGCTCGGACTTCTCCTCGCGCCGGGCACGGATGTGCAGCATCCCGTCGGAGATCGTGATCTCCACGTCCTTGTCGGGATCGATGCCGGGCAGCTCCGTCCGGACGACGAGGGCGTCACCGTCGACGAACTCCTCGACCCGCAACCACGAGCCGTCGGCTTCGGGGTCGAAGAACCGCCGCCAGAGCTCCGGGAGCTCCAAGTGCTCACGCTTCACGAGTGCCATGCCACACCTCCTCGAGCATCACCGCCCACCCGCGTGCCACATTCCCGTGACATTGCCGCCATTCCAATTGGACTGCGCCGGCCACCCCGCCCGTTAGGGCCGAACGTCCCGATCGGGCAGTCCTCCTGCGCCGCTCGTCCACAGCCGCCTGTGGGAACTGGGGATGGATGTGACCTTGGTCCCGATCCGTACGAGGGGGCCCGAAGACGGAACACCGTCCCCACGGGCAGGGTTGTACCGGGTGGAGGACCCGCCTCCTGGCGGCCGAGCCGAGCGGGTGTGACGCCGGTGTGCGCCCGCCCTCCGGCGACGGTGGGGCGGGCGGCATCGCGTTTGCGGACCTTCGACTCTGGGCGTCGGGGCCGCCGATCAGCACGATCGGGGCATGGAGAACAACGTCAAGGTCATAGCTGATCTGCGCGAGCCGACACGGTCGTTGCGCCAGGCGGCGCCGGAGGCGTGGGCGGGCTTCGGTGCCCTGCACGACGCTGCGGTCGCCGAGGGGGTGCTGCCGGGCAAGGTGAAGGAACTGATGGCCCTGGTCATCGCCGTGGTCAAGCAATGCGACGGCTGCATCGCCTACCACGCCAAGGCGGCCGCCCGGCTGGGTGCGACCGAGCAGGAGGTCGCCGAGACCCTGTCGGTGGCGCTGATGATGGACGGAGGGACCGCCACCGTGTACGGGCCCCGCGCCTGGGCCGCGTATCGCGAGTTCGCCGACATCGCTCCCCTCGGTGTTGCCCAGCCCGTGATAGCGGGCGACACCGCCACGGGGTGACGGTGGCGCAACGCATCGTGATCCTCGGAGGGGGCACCGGGGGCACCCTGGTCGGCAACCGCCTGCGCCGGGCCCTCGACGAGGACGCCGCCGAGATCGTCGTCGTGGACCAGGACGACGATCACGTATACCAGCCCGGCCTGCTGTTCGTGCCCTTCGGCCTCGCCCACCTGGACGAGATCACCCGGCCCCGCCGGCACCAGCTGCACCGGGGGATCGCCTTTCGTGAGTGCGCCGTCGACCACGTGGACATCGACGCCGATCGGGTGCATCTCAGCGACGGCACCACGCTCGACTACGACGTCCTCGTCGTGGCCACCGGGTCGACCCTGGTGCCGGAGGAGACCGAGGGACTGCTGGGGCCGGGCTGGATGGAGAAGGTCTTCACCTTCTACACGCCGCAGGGAGCCTCCGCCCTCCACGAGGCGCTCGAGTGGTTCGAGGGCGGGCGTCTCGTGGTCGGCGTGGTGGACCTGCCCATCAAATGCCCGGTCGCACCGTTGGAGTTCTGCTTCCTCGCCGACTGGTACCTGCGCGAGCGCGGCATCCGCGACCAGGTCGACCTGCGGTACGTCACGCCGCTCGACAGCGCGTTCACCACGCCCGAGGCCGCCCGCACGCTCGGCGGGATCCTCGAGGAGAAGGGCGTGGCGTTGGTCACGGAATTCAACATCGGCGAGGTCGACGGCTCCGGCGGCCGTCTCGTCGGGTACGACGGCCGCGAGGTCCCTTTCGACCTGGCCGTGCTCGTCCCCCTCCACGGCGGCGCCCCCTACGTGGGCCGCTCGCCCGGCCTGGGGGACGCGCTGGGGTTCGTGCGCACCGAGCCGCACACGCTGCAGTCGCTGGCCAAGCCCAACGTGTTCGCCCTGGGCGACGCCGCCGACCTGCCGGCATCGAAGGCGGGCTCGGTCACCCACTTCGAGGGCGAGACCCTCGTCTCCAACGTCTGCCGCTTCCTGGCGGGCGAACCGCTCCAGGCTTCGTACGACGGCCACACCAACTGCTTCATCGAGACGGGTTTCGGCAAGGCGCTCCTGATCGACTTCAACTACGACACCGAGCCCCTGTCGGGGCACTACCCGGGGGATGTCGGCCTCCCCCTCCTGAAGGAGTCACGGCTCAACCACCTGGGCAAGCTCATGTTCCAGTGGTTCTACTGGCACGGCCTGCTCCCGGGCCGGGACGTCCCGGGGATCGGCTCGGCCATGCCGAGCGCCGGGAAGCACGCCGCACCGGTGGCGCGGTGAGCACCGCCCACGGCGCGCGCGAGAAGGGAGTCGACATGCCAACCACGACAGCCGCCTCGGAGGCCACCTACGCGGGGCGGCCCGTGACGGTCAACGACGAAGGGTTCTTCGAGGACCCCTCCCAGTGGACCGAGGAGATGGCGCCCGAGATCGCACGGGCCGAGGGCATCCCCGAGCTCACGGACCGGCACTGGCAGGTCCTCCGGTTCATGCGCGCCGAGTACGCCGCCACCGGCGCCGGCCCGACCGTGCGCGTGCTGGGCAAGACGTCGGGCGTCTCGGTGAAGGAGCTCTACGAGCTGTTCCCGAAGGGCCCGGCGAAGACCGCCGCCAAGATCGCCGGCATTCCCAAGCCCCGCGGCTGCATCTGACCGATCCGACCACACCGGCGCCGGGCCACCCCGGGCGGCAACCGGCCCCCGGCCAGACGAAAGGACTCCGGCAATGGCAGACACGATCACGAAGGTGTCGATCGTCATCTCCAAGGGTTCGCTCGAGGGCGTCTACCCCGGCCTCATCATGGCCAACGGGGCACGGGCCGAGGGGATCGAGGCCAATCTCTTCTTCACCTTCTTCGGCCTCGACGCCGTGCACAAGAAGCGCTATGAGCACATAAAGGTCGCCACGGTGGGCAACCCGGGGCTGCACCTGGCCACCCTGGCGGGTGGCCTGCCCGGTGTGTCGAGCGTCCTGACGCACTACATGGAGCGCAAGATGGACAAGCTCGACATCCCGCCGATCCCCGAGTTCCTGGCCATGATCGCCGACACCGGGGCGGGCCTGTACGGCTGCAAGGCCTCGTGCGACCTGTTCGAGCTCACCCACGACGACCTCATCGACCAGGTGAAGGACATCATCACGGTGGGCGAGTTCTACGCCATGGCGGCCGGCGGCCAGATCATCTTCACGTAGCCAGTTCATCTTCACGGACGAGATCCGCGGCGGATCCGCCACGGGCACCCGGTCGGGCAGCAGGCAAGTCTGGACCTTGGACCCTGGGCGGCGGGGCCCGCCCGGGCGAACATGGCACCGAGGCATCGAAGCCGCCGGTCACCCCGGCTGAGCAGGAGGTCGAGCTGATGCGGGCAGCAATTGGCGACATGCTCGTCGTGCACGGGCACCGCGCCGGGGAAGCGGATCGTACGGGCGAGATCATCGAGGTCCACGAGGCCGGCGGTGCTCCGCCGTACGTCGTGCGGTGGGACGAGGACGGCCACGTGGGACTGGTGTTCCCCGGCCCCGACGCCACCATCCAGAGGGTTGCCGGGCGGGCCGGGCACGGCTCGCCCCGCCCCCGTGGGCATCGCAAGGGACCTCGGCCGTCCCCTGTCCGGCATTGAGGCGCGGCTCGGGAGGAGCGCACGATGGACATGATCCGCTGGTTCGGCGATGTCGGCCTCGATGACGCGCCGCAGGTCGGCGGCAAGGGAGCGAACCTCGGGGAGCTGACGGCGGCGGGGCTCCCGGTCCCCCCGGGATTCATCGTCACGAGCGACGCCTTCCTCGACGCCATCGATCGCAGCGGGGCGCGTGCGCGGCTCCGGGACGTGATCGCCGGTGCCGTGCCCGACGACCCGGCCAGCCTGGCCGCGGGCGCGCGCCAGGCCCAGGAGCTCGTCACGGCCACCCCGGTCCCGCCCGACCTGGCCGACGCCGTGCGCGATGCATATCGCCGGCTCGGGCCCGGCACCCGCGTGGCGGTGCGCTCGTCGGGGACGAGTGAGGACAGCGCGGGCACGTCGTTCGCCGGTATGAATGCCACGTTCACGAACGTCGCCGGCGACGAGGAGCTGCTCGCCCGCATCGTGGACTGCTGGGCTTCCCTGTACGGCGAGCGGGTGATCTCCTATCGCGCCAGCCAGGAGGTCGGGGAGGAGCCCTCGCTGGCCGTCGTCGTCCAGCAGATGGTGCCGTCGGAGCGCTCCGGTGTGATGTTCACCGTCGACCCGTCACGGGCCCATCCCGACCACCTCGTGGTCGAGGCGGCGTTCGGCCAGGGCGAGGTGGTCGTGAGCGGCCAGGTCGAGCCCGACACCTACGTGGTCGAACGGTCGGGCCCGACGCTGCTGCACGTCCGCATCGGCATCAAGACCACGAAGATCGTCCAGGGCGCCGACGGCCACGACCGGCAGGTCGACCTCGACGCCGGCGAAGGGTCACGTCGCGTCCTCACCGACGAGGAGGTCCTCGGCCTCGCCAGGCTGGGCTTGGCGGTCGAGGCGCACTACGGCACCCCGCAGGACGTCGAGTGGGCCATCGCGGGTGGCAACACCTACCTGGTCCAGTCGCGACCCATCACGACGCTCGCCGATCGGCCCCCTCGCGATGTGCCGTCCCCGACGGGCGCAGCCATGGGATCGCCCGCCCCGGTGGGTACCGCCACGGCGCCGACCGTGACCGTGCTCGTGTCGGGGCTGGCGGCCTCCGCCGGTCGGGCGTCCGGTCACGTCCGGGTGCTGCGCTCCCCCGACGAGGGCGCCGCGCTCCTCGACGGGGAGATCCTCGTCGCCCCCATGACCAGCCCCGACTGGGTGCCCACGATGCGCCGGGCGGCGGCCCTGGTCACCGACGGCGGCGGCATGACCTGCCACGCCGCCATCGTGACGCGCGAGTTGGGCGTGCCGTGCGTGGTGGGGGCGCGCAACGCCACCACCGTGCTGCGCGACGGCGAGATGGTGACCGTCGACGGGGCCAAGGGTGAGGTCTACGAGGGAGCGGTGGAGGCAGAGCCGGATGCGGCCGGCACCGCCGTCCCTGCCACGGCGTCGAGCCTGTCGGCTTCGACGGACGGATCGGCGGCCGGGGCGCCGGTGCTCGCAACCCGCCTCTACGTCAATCTCGCCATCGCCGAGCACGCCGAGGAGGTGGCGGCCATGCCCGTCGACGGCGTCGGGCTGCTGCGCGCCGAGTTCATGGTCGTCGACGCGCTGCACGGCGTGCACCCGCGGCTGCTGCTCGAGCGCGGCGAGGAGAAGGCCTTCGTGGACGCCATGGCGGCGTCGCTGCTTCGGATCACTCGCGCCTTCGCCCCCCGCCCCGTCGTCTACCGGAGCATCGACTTCCGGACCAACGAGTTCCGCAGCCTGGAAGGGGGTGAGCGCTTCGAGCCACACGAGGAGAACCCGATGATCGGCTACCGCGGCTGCTACCGCTACGTGCGCGAGCCCGACCTGTTCCGGCTGGAGCTCGACGTGCTCGCCAAGGTCCTCGAGCAGACGCAGAACCTCCGCCTCATGATCCCCTTCGTGCGCACCCGGTGGGAGCTCGAGGCCTGCCTCCAGATCGTCGACACCAGCCCGGTCGCAGGTGTGCTCCCCGTGTGGGTGATGGCCGAGGTGCCGTCCGTGGCGTTCTTCATCCCGCAGTACGCCGCCATGGGCATCGAGGGAGTCTCCATCGGGAGCAACGACCTGACCCAGCTGGTGCTGGGCGTGGACCGCGACTCGGAGGTGTGCGCCGAGTTGTTCGACGAGGCGGACCCCGCGGTGCTCGACGCCATCGGGCGGATCGTCCGCGGCTGCCGGGACGCCGGGATCACCTCGTCACTGTGCGGGCAGGCACCCTCCAACCGACCGGAGTTCGCCGAGCACCTGGTCCGGTTGGGCATCACCTCCATTTCGGTCAATCCCGACGCCGTGGGAGCGGCGAGACGGTCCATCGCCGCGGCCGAGTGGCGGCTGCTGCTCGAGTCATCCGTCCCCGACCGGACGAGCGCGCACCCCGGCGCGGGGCTCACGCCGCGACCGCACCGGCACGCCCAGACGCCGGCACCGGCACAGACGCAGGCACAGACGCAGGCACAGCCGCCGGTGCACCCCCGGGCGTAGGCGCCTGCCCGGCTAGATCCGCTCGGGCTCCATCACGATGGCCCCACAGGGGCACTCCGCCACGCAGATCCCGCAGCCCTTGCAGTAGTCGTAGTCGAAGGCGTAGCGGTTGCCGACCCCCAGCTTCATCACGGCGTTGTCGGGGCAGACCCCGAAGCAGTTGTCGCATTCGAAGCAGTTCCCGCACGACATGCACCGCCGCGCCTCGAAGAGGGCATTGCCCTCGTCGAGGCCTTCCACCACCTCGTCGAAGGTCGACGTCCGCCTGGCCAGGTCCAGCCGGGGACGGACCGTCTTCGGCGCATCGGCGTAGTACCAGGTGTTGAGCATCCCGGACGTGGCGATCTCGTGGCGCGGAGGCGGCTGGTGGACGGTCCCCCGGAGCCAGGCGTCGATGTGGCGGGCCGCCTGCTTGCCGTGACCGATGGCGACGGTGACGGTACGCTCGGCGGGGACCATGTCCCCTCCGGCGAAGACGCCGGGGTGCCCGGTCATCATGTCCGGCCCCACCTCGACGACACCGTCCTCCACCACGATGTCCGCCGCGCCCCCCACGAGCGAGAGGTCCGATTCCTGGCCCAGGGCGAGCACGAGGCAGTCGGCGTCGAGCTCCTCGAATTCGCCTGTCGGTTGCGGGAAGCCCGTCTCGTCGAGCGCCATTCTCTCCAGCACGAGCGTGCCGCTCTCCACCGCCGTGACGGTCGAGAGCCACTTCATCCGTACGCCCTCCTCGACGGCCTCCTCCACCTCGATGTCGTGGGCCGGCATGCGATCGCGCGTGCGCCGGTAGACCACGACGGCATCGGTGGCGCCGAGGCGCCGGGCTGTGCGGGCCGCGTCCATGGCGGTGTTCCCGCCCCCGTACACCGCCACCCGCCGCCCGAGGAGGGGGGGCGACTCGTCCTCCATGCTCCGCAGCAGCGCCACGGCGTCGACGACCCGGGCAGAGTCTCCGGCCGGGATGTAGGCCCGCTTCCCGATCTCGGCTCCGACGGCCAGGAAGGCGGCGTCGAAGCCGTCCGACGTCATCGTCGCCAGGACGTCGGTCACCGGGCGGTCGACCTCGATGGTGACGCCGAGCTCCACGATCCGGTCGATCTCGGCCTGGAGCACGGCGCGCGGCAGGCGGTAGGTGGGGATGCCGAACCGCATCATGCCGCCGGCCACGGGCCCGGCCTCGTAGATGGTGACGGCGTGCCCGAGGCGTGCGAGGTGGTAAGCGGCCGACAGCCCGGCCGGCCCCGCCCCCACCACGAGCACGCGCTTCCCGCTCGGAGCCGCGTCGGCGCGGAGTTTCCACCCCCGCGCCACGGCCTCGTCCCCGAGGAAGCGCTCCACGGCGTTGATGCCGACGGCCTCGTCGACCTGGGCGCGGTTGCAGGCGGTCTCGCAGGGGTGGTAGCAGACCCGACCCATGACCGCCGGCATGGGGTTGTCCTTCACGATCGCCCGCCACGCCTGCTCGTAGTCGCCGGCCTCGGCGTGGTACAGCCACTGCTGGATGTTCTCCCCCGCGGGGCAGACGTCGTTGCACGGCGGGATGCGGTCGACGTACACGGGGCGCTCCACGCGCCACGACCCCGTCTTGTTGGCGAGGCTCGACCCGATGTCGAGCGTGATGGCGAACGGCTTCTCCATGCTCACCCCTCCCCGGGGCCCGGCTCGCCGGCACTGGGCACAACAGCACCCGGCCCAGCACCCGGCACAACAGCGCCCGGCCCAGCACCCGGCCCAGCACCCGGCCCAGCACCCGGCCCAGCTCCGACCGGGAGCGTTTCATCGGGGTCCGGGTCCTCGTCCTCGTCGAGGAGGCCGAAGCGGCGGATGTTGCGATCGGCCATGGCCTGGATGCGCTCCACGACATCGGGCCGGGGCGTGGGGCCGAAGAGGTGCCGGTACCGTCCCTGGCGCTCCAGGTACTGCTCCACCGGCAGGCGGCGGCGGATCTTCGACACCCCCGTGATCTCGCCGTGCTCGGCCTCGAACACGGGGAAGAGCCCGGTCTCCTTGGCCAGGCGGGCCAGATGGACGGTGTCGTTCGACGCGCTCTGCCAGCCGAGGGGGCACGGCACGAGAACGTGGATGTAGCGCGCCCCGTGCATCGCCATGGCCCGGTGCACCTTGTACTCCAGGTCGCGCAGCTCCGACACGGTGGCGGTGGCCACGTAGGGGATCTCGTGCGCGACGGCGAGGAGCGGGACGTTCTTCCCCTGGCCGAAGACGTTCCCCGGCTCCGGGCCCACCGCCTCGGTGGTGGCCGTGCGCGCCGCGGGGGGCGTGGCGCTCGAGCGCTGCACCCCGGTGTTCATGTACCCCTCGTTGTCGTAGCAGATGAACAGCACGTCGTCGTTGCGCTCGAACATCCCCGACAGGCACCCGAACCCGATGTCGACGGTGCCGCCGTCGCCGGCCTGGGCCACCACGCGGACGTCGCTGCGCCCCTGGGCCTTCAGGGCGGCGGCCACCCCGGTGGCGACGGCCGGGGCGTTGGCGAAGAGCGAGTGCAGCCACGGCACCCGCCAGGACGTCTCGGGGTACGGGGTGGAGAACACCTCGAGACACCCGGTGGCGTTGACGGCGATCATCTTGTTGTTCGAGGCGCGCATGGCGGCGTCGAGCGCGTAGCGCGCCCCGAGCGCCTCGCCGCACCCCTGGCACGCCCGGTGGCCGGAGTTCAACGAGTTCGTTCGTTCCGTGTCGGCCTGCACCGAGCGCTGCTCCAGGGGCAGCAGGCGGTTGCCCACCGCGAAGCTGCCCGTCTGGTAGAACTTGACCGGCTGGAGCGGCATCACACGCTCCTCACGGCACACGCGCCGAGACGATGCCGACGTCGCGCAGCACGTTCTCCGCGGTCGGGCCGGACCGGCGGCGCCGGGCCATGCGCTCGAGCTCGCGCTCGACGAGGCCCCGGTCGAGGTCGAGGAACGTCAGGGCGTCGAGCGCGTCGGCGGCGGCCGTCTCGAACAGCCGGGTGAGCGCTTCCTTGGTGATGGGCCGCCCGCCGAGCCCGGCGATCACCGCATGGGTCCGTACCGGGAGGCCGGCGACGGCCATCGACACGTCGCGGGCGACGATCCCGCCGACCCCGGGGGCGAGCGCCTTCTCGACCACCACCACACGCGTGGCGCTTCCCAGCGCCGAGCGTACCGCCGCGGTCGGGAACGGCCGGAACGACCCGATCCCGACGACGCCGATGCGTGTCCCCCGCTCGCGCAGGTCGTCGACGGCGTCTTTGATGGTGCCGAGCACCGACCCCAGGGCGACCACGACGGTTTCGGCGTCCTCGCTGCGGTAGGTGCTGACCAGCCCGCCCGAGCGGCGTCCGAAGGTCCCGGCGAACTCCGCGGCGATCTCGGGAATGAGGTCGAGGGCCTGGAGCTGCTTCACGTGCGCGAGGTAGCGGACCTCTTCGAACGCCTCGGGACCGACCATCGCCCCGATCGACACGGGCTCGAGCGGGTCCAGGACCTGGCGCGGCTCGTACGGCGGCAGGAACACGTCCACCTGCTGCTGGGTCGGGACCTCCACCGCCTCGAAGGCGTGCGTCAGGATGAAGCCGTCCATGCACACCATGACCGGCATCGACAGCTCCTCGGCCAGGCGGAAGGCCTGCAGGTGCAGGTCGACGGCCTCCTGGTTGGTCTCGGCGAACAGCATGACCCACCCGGCGTCGCGCACGGCCATGGCGTCGCTGTGGTCGTTCCAGATGTTGATAGGCGCCCCGATGGCGCGGTTGGCGAGCGTCATCACGATCGGCAGGCCGAGGCCGGAGGCGTTGTACACGGCCTCGATCATGTACAGCAGGCCCTGGCTGGCCGTGGCCGTGTAGGCCCGGGCGCCCGTGGCCGAGGCGCCGATGCACACCGACATGGCGGCGAACTCCGACTCCACGTTGATGAACTCGCACCGGGTCAGGGCGCCGGACTTCACGAGTGACCCGATTCCCTCGATGATGTGCGTCTGGGGCGAGATCGGATAGGCGCACACCACCTCGGGCCGGCACAGGGCGACCGCCTCCGCCACCGCCCGCGACCCTTCAAGCTGTCGGAGCACCGCTGTGCACCTCCCGCTGTCGCGCCACGAGGCCGTAGGCCTCGGTGGCGGCGGCGGCGTTGCCCTCGGCCACGTCGCCTTTGAACCGCTCGCGGATGGCCATCACCACGGCGTCGAGCGACACCGCGCCCGTCATGGCCGCGAACCCCCCCAGGAGGACGGCATTGGGGACGGCACGTCCGGTGTGGGTGAGCGCCAGCTCCGTGGCCGGCACCGCCATCAGCCGCTGGCTCGAATGCGACCGGAGCATGTCCGCCAGGCCGAGCTCCTCGAAGCCGCGCGACGAGTTGAGCAGGACGTAGCCGTCGGGGGTCACGCCGCTGAACAGGTCCACCTGGTGCAGCAGGGTGGCGTCGAGCACGATGAGCGCGTCGGGGGAGACGATGGGCTCTCGGGTGCGGATACGCCCGCCGTCGATGCGGCAGAACGCCATCACGGGCGCGCCCGTTCGCTCCGAACCGAAGCTCGGGAAGGCCTGGGCGAAATGCCCGTCACCGAAGGCGGCCACCGACAACAACTCGGCGGCGGTCACGACCCCCTGGCCGCCCCGGCCGTGGATCCGCACCTGGAACATGGTTGACACGCGCCGCCCTGCGCCGACTACGGGCGGGGTGCGGCGCCGACGACGGCTGTCAGCTCCGCCAGCCGGTTGGCGTAGCCCCACTCGTTGTCGTACCACCCCACGACCTTGACCAGGCGGCCGTGCGCCATCGTCAGCTCGGCGTCGAACACGCAGGACGCCGGGTCGCCGACGATGTCGCTCGACACCAGGGCCTCCTCCGCGTACTGCAACTTTCCGACGAGCGTGCCCGACGTCGCCCGCTCTCGGTACGCGGCGCGGACGTCGTCGGGGGTCACGGTGGCCCGCAGGTTGGCGACCAGGTCCGTCACCGACCCGTCGGGCACGGGTACCCGCAGCGCGAAGCCGTCGAGACGGCCCTCGAGCGCGGGCAGGACGAGCCCGGTGGCCCGGGCAGCGCCTGTGGTGGTGGGGATGATGTTGATGGCGGCCGCACGTGCCCGGCGAGCGTCCTTGTGCACGCCGTCGACCACGTTCTGGTCGCCGGTATAGGCGTGGACCGTGGTCATGAACCCCTCGTCGATACCGAAGGCGTCGTCGAGGACCTTCGCCAACACCGCCAGGCAATTGGTCGTGCACGAGGCGTTGGACACCACCACGTGGCGCGCCGGGTCGAACTCGTGGTCGTTGACGCCCATGACGAAGGTGCCGTCGGCACCCTTCGACGGGGCGGAGACGACGACACGGGGGGCGCCGGCGTCGAGATGCCCGGCTGCTTTGTCGCGCGCCGTGAACCTCCCCGTCGACTCCACCACCACGTCGACGTCGAGCTCCTTCCACGGCAGCGACTTCACCTCGGGCTCCGCCAGGAGCCGGACCCGGTGGCCGCCGACGACCATGACGCCGTCGTCGAGCGTGACGGGGACCTCGAGCTTGCCGAACACCGAGTCGCGCGCCAGCAGACGGACGAGCGCCTCGGGGGGGCCGAGGTCGTTGACCGCCACCACCTCCAGCCCCAGCTCGGGCCGCCGAGCGGCGCGCAGCAGGGCGCGCCCCGTCCTTCCGAAACCGTTGATCCCGATCCGCACAGCCATCTGCAACTCCTCACACACGGGCCCGCCCACGGGCGGCGACGCCGCCTCTCGCGCCGACATGCCCACCGTCGCGCCCACGCACCCCTGGTGGGCAGGGACGAAGGTCCCGATTCCCCTGCCGGCCGCCCCTACCCAGGCCCGGCCGCCAGTCCGGGCCGTGGTGGATCGGTGCCCGGTGGCAGCGGCAGCGGCAGCGGCAGCGGCAGCGGCCAGGGAATCAGTCCCGACAGGTGGTGCCCGGGGCGGGGACCGCGCCCTGGACCAGGTACGCCTCGTCGGCCGCCCGCACGCAGGCGCTGTAGTAGTAGGCCACGTGGTTCTCGCCCTGCCACGTCAGGAGCACGCCGCGCGAGAGTTCGGCGGCCAGCCGCACGGCCCACTGGTAGGGCGTGGCGGGGTCCTTGGTCGCCCCCACCACCACGATCGGAGGGGATCCGGGCGCGGTGGTGGCCTCGGGGGTGCGCGTCGGCGGTACCGGCCACACCGCGCACCCGGCCATCCCCCAGGCGAGAAGCGGGCCGAACACCGGGGCCTGCGCCGCGGCCTGCGCGGCCAGCGCCGGGAAGGTCGACAGGTCCCGGGTCACCGGGTGGTCAAGGCAGTCGATGGCGGTCTCGGCGTCGACGGCGTTGGTGGACCCGCTGGTGGTGTAGCTGTCGGACAACCCCACCACGGCGGAGCCGTTTCCCGCGGCCGCCTGCGCCAGGGCGTTGCCCAGGGACGGCCAGAACGACTTCGCGTACATCGTGTCGAGGATGGCGTCGTAGAACTCCCCTGGCCCGGCCGCCCGGCCGCCGCCCGCCGGGACGGGTCGGGCACGGCTCTGGTCGATGAGGGCCACGAGCGCCGTCCCCGGGTCGCCCGTCGGCCGCCACGGGCAGCCCGACGACGCGCACCACGAGAAGAAGTCGTCGAGCACCCCTTCGAACCCCGCGGACTGGTCGATGACCATCTGGTCGGTGGACATCGCCGGGTCGATGGCGCCGTCGAGCACCATCGCCCGCACGTGCGTGGGGAACATCTCCGCGTAGGTGGCGCCGAGAAGGGTGCCGTAGGAGTGCCCGAAGTAGGTGAGCTGGGCGTCACCCAACGCCTGGCGGATGCGGTCGAGGTCACGTGCCGTGTCGACGGTGCCCACGAACGGCAGGAGGCCGCCGCTCTGCGCCTCGCACTGGGCGGCGTACTCCCGGTCGTTGGTAATGAGCGCCTGCTGCGCGGCCGCGCTCACCGGCACCGGGTCCATCAGGGGGCCCCGGGTCGCCGTCGAGGACGACGACCCGCTGCCCGTGCCGCAGTGCACGGGGCTGCTGCGCTCGACGCCCCGGGGGTCGAAGGACACGATGTCGAACCGGGCGATCAGGGCCGGGGTGAGCACGCGCAGCTCCGTCGGCAGGTCGTTCACCCCCGACCCGCCCGGCCCGCCCGGGTTGATCACGAGCGAGCCGATCCGGGCGGCCGGGTCGGTGGCGGGATGGCGCGCCAGGGCGATCTGGATCGTCCCGAGCTGCGGCTCGTCGTAGTCGATGGGGACGGTGACGGAGCCGCACTGCAGGGCCCCGCATGCCGACCACTGCACCGGCGTGACCGGCGGGCCGGGCGCCGTGGTGGTGGTCGTCGACGGGGCGGCCGTCGTGGTGGGGGCCGTGGCGCCTGTCGACGCCCCGGCGCGGCGCAGGGTGCCGCGCCCGCCGGGTGGGCTCGAGCACGCGTCGAGCGTCGCCGCCAGCACGGCGGCCACGAGGACCGCCGTCGTGGCGTGGCGCCGGAGGCCGACCTGCCCCTCGACGCCCCGGCTGCGCACGCCGCCACTGTGGCACGGCTGGCGGAAGACGCACGGTCGGGCGGCGCGGTGGGTTCGGTGCATGGGAGGATCGGCACGTGCCCGAGCTTCCCGAGGTCGAGGCCCTCACCCGATTCCTCCACGGCCGCGTCGCCGGCCGGTCGGTGGAGCGCTGCGAGCTCGGTGCCATCGCGGCGCTCAAGACGGTCGACCCACCGCTGTCCGCGCTGGTGGGCCGTCGGGCCGCGTCGTGCACGCGTCGGGGCAAGTACGTCTGCCTCGAACTCGACGGCGTGTGGCTCGTGGTGCACCTGGCCCGGGGGGGTTGGGTGCGGTGGCGCGACAAGCTCCCGCCCGACCGGGTGCGGCCGGGCCGGGGACCGCTGGCGCTGCGGGTCGGCCTCGACGGCGCCTCCGGGTTCGACATCACGGAGATGGGGACCGAGAAGCGTCTGGCCCTGTGGGTCGTGGGCGATCCGGACGAGGTGGACGGCGTCGCCACCCTCGGCGTCGAGCCGCTCGAGCCGGGGTTCGACGCCGACGTGCTCGCCGGGCTCCTGGCCGGCGCCGCCGGCAACGTCAAGACCGTCCTCGCCTCGCAGTCGGTCATCGCCGGCATCGGCAACGCCTACTCCGACGAGATCCTCCACGTGGCCCGGCTCTCCCCGTTCAAGCCGGCACGCAACCTCGAACGCAGCGAGGTCGAGCGCCTGCACGCCGCCGTGGTCGGCGTGCTCGGCGATGCCGTCGCCCGGGCCGTCGGGCAGGAGGCGTCCGAGCTCAAGGGTGACAAAAAGCGGGCCATGCGCGTCCACGGCCGGACGGGTGAGGTCTGCCCCGAGTGCGGCGACGTGGTGCGCGAGGTGTCGTTCGCCACCAAGTCGCTCCAGTACTGCGCGACGTGCCAGACCGGCGGCAAGCCCCTGGCCGACCGCCGGCTGTCGAGGCTATTGCGGTAGGGCCGGGGTGAGCAGGGTAGACGGCGCACCCGCCACCGGTATCGGTCTTCACAGGAAGATGACGAAGGGAGCCCGACATGAACGACGAAGAGATCGTGGCCGAGATCGGCCGCCTGGCCGACGAGGAGCACCGCCTCGAGGAGGCGCACGCCGGCGACGGGCTGACCGACGGAGAGTCGGAGAAGCTGCGGGGCATCGAGATCGCCCTCGACCAGTGCTGGGATTTGCTGCGCCAGCGGCGAGCCCGGCGCCACGCCGGCCAGGACCCCGACCAGGCGACCGCCCGGCCGGCGCCCGTCGTGGAGAATTACCAGCAGTAGGCGTCAGCGCTCGTCGTCGTCGTCGAGCGGCTCGGCGACGGACTGCTCGAGCCAGTCGGCCTCGGGCACGTCCCCGCGCTCGGCCGGCCGGACCACGGCCCGCTCGTCCTCCTCGTCCCCGGTCTCGACGGGCTGGGCCTGCTCGGCGGCGTCTGCGTCGGGAACGGGCTCGCTCGGGTCCATGAGGCCATCATGCCCGATAACATGCGCCCGTTGCGCGACCGGGGGCGCCGCAGGATCGTCGAGTGGCGGGGCGGCCGGTGGGGATCGTCGAGCGGCGGCACCGGCCGTCGACCGGGAGGGTGGTCGGTGAGCGGCGAGCAGTTCAACCTGGGGCGGGTCTTCGAAGCCGTCGCCCACACCATCCCCGACCGTGAGGCGATCGTGTGGGGAGAGCGGCGCCTCAGCTACCGGGACCTGCAGGAACGCTCCCGGCGCCTCGCCTCGTTCCTGCACGCCCGGGGACTGGGCGCCCACACCGAGCGGGCCGGGTTGGCGGGCCACGAGTCGGGCCAGGACCACCTGGGGATCTACCTCCACAACGGCAACGAGTTCATCGAGGCGATGATCGGCTCGTACCTGGCCCGGGTGGGCCCCTTCAACGTCAACTACCGCTATGTCGAGGAGGAGCTGCAGTACCTCCTCACCGACGCCGGGGCATGCGCCGTCGTCTACCACGCTGCCTTCGCCCCGGTGCTGGCCGGCGTCCTGCCGTCGCTGCCGAAGCTCGAGCTGCTCCTCCAGGTCGCCGACGACTCCGGCAACGACCTGCTCCCGGGGGCCGTCGACTACGAGGAGGCGCTCGCCTCGGTGGAGCCCCAGCTGCCACCGGTCGAACCGTCCCCCGATGACCTCTACATCCTCTACACGGGGGGCACCACGGGGATGCCCAAGGGCGTGCTGTGGCGCCAGCACGACATCTTCCGGGCGGCCATGGGCGGCCGGACCTACGGGACGTGGGAGCTCGTCGAGAGCTACCAGCACCTGGTGAGCCGGGTGCTGCCCGGCGGCGAGGTGCGCGTGATGTCCATCCCGCCGCTCATGCACGGGGCCGCCCAGTGGGCGAGCTTCTACTACATGGCCATGGGAGCGACCCTCGTCTTCCCGGACAACACCCGCTCCCTCGACCCTGTCGACGTCTGGCGGACCGTCGAGCGCGAGCGCGTCATCGGGATCTCCGTCGTAGGCGACGCCATGGCCCGTCCCGTGGTGGAGGAGCTCGAGCGGGGCGAGTACGACACGAGCTCCCTCCTCGCCTTCGGGAGCGGTGGCGCCATGCTGAGCGTGGGCATCAAGCAGCGCCTGCTCGACCGCCTCCCGACGATCATGATCTCCGACGTCGCCGGCGCCTCCGAGACGGGCGTGCAGATGGGGGTGGCCTCGGCCGGAACGACGGTGTCCACCGGGACCTTCGTGCCCGGCCCCGGGACGGTGGTGGTGAGTGCCGACCTGGCGCGCGTGCTCGAGCCGGGCGCCGAGGACGTCGGGTGGCTGGCGCAGCGCGGCGCCGTGCCGCTCGGGTACCTCGGTGACGCGCCCAAGACCGAGCGCACCTTCCCCGTCATCGGGGGCGAGCGCTACTCGGTGCCCGGCGACCGGGCGCGAGCACTCGCCGACGGGCAGATCGAGCTCCTGGGCCGCGACTCGGTCACCATCAACTCGGGCGGGGAGAAGATCTTCGCCGAGGAGGTGGAGCAGGCCATCATCCGCCACCCCGCCGTGGCCGACGTCGTGGTGGCCGGCCGGCCGAGCGAGCGGTGGGGCCAGGAGGTGGTGGCGATCGTGCAGGTGGCCGACGGGCACACCGTGAGCGCCGAGGATCTCGTGGCGGAAGCGGGCAAGCACATCGCCCGCTACAAGCTGCCGAAGGCCATCGCCTTCCTCCCCCACATCGTGCGCTCCCCCGCGGGGAAGGCCGATTACCGCTGGGCCAAAGAGCGCGCCCTCGAGGCGTGACCTCGACGGCGCATCACCGACGGGCGGGACCATGGAGGATCGCATCACCCTGCGAGAACACGGCGCCAGGGCCCCGGTTCATGCACTTCTCCGAGCTCGACGCGGACGACCCCGAGGAGGCCTCCATGGCGATGGCACGGCACATGGCCCGGTACTTCGGTGGACCCCGCACCGACGGGTTCCGGGTGTGGGCCGACTGGCCGGCGGCCGGTAGCCGGGTGGAGCACTGCAACACATTCCGGCTCCTCGGCACCACACCGGTAGGGATGCGCTGACATGGACTTCGTCCTCGTGGACACGCCGCGCCCCCATGTGACGCGCATCACGCTCAACCGCCCGGAGCGCATGAACGCCATGGCGTTCGACGTCATGGTGCCGTTCCGCCGGGCGCTCGAGGCGGCGAGCGACGACAACGACACCCGCGTCGTCGTGCTCACCGGCGCCGGCGGCGCCTTCTGCTCGGGCGCCGACCTCGAGGACGCCGGTGTCATCCCCAACATCGCCGGGCTCACGCGCACCACGATCGCCCAGCGCTCGATGGAGCTGCTCGACGACGTCGTCCGCGCCATCCGGAAGATGCACCAGCCCGTCATCGGGGCCCTCAACGGGCCCGCCATCGGCGGGGGCTTCTGCCTGAGCGTGGCCACCGACATCCGCATCGCCTCCGAGGACGCCTACTTCCGGGCCGCGGGAGTCAACAACGGGCTCACCTCGAGCGAGCTCGGGCTGAGCTACCTCCTGCCCCGGGCGATCGGCGCCTCGCGCGCCTTCGAGATCATGCTGACCGGTCGCGACGTGGACGCCCACGAGGCCGAGCGCATCGGCCTGGTGTCGCGCACGGTGCCCGGGGCGGCGCTGCTCGACACCGCCTACGAGCTCGCCGAGCGCATCATCGGGTTCTCGCGCGTCGGCATCGAGCTCACCAAGCGGCTGCTGTGGGCCAGCCTCGACGCCGGGAGCCTGCACGGCCACATGGACCACGAGGGCACCACCCAGCTCTACGTGCGTCTCACCACGGAGAACTTCGAGGAGGCCGTCCGCGCCCGGCGCGAGCGGCGACCACCGACGTTCCGCGACTGACGTGACGGCCCACGCCGCCCGGGGGCAGCCCTATAGGGGCAGGAAGTCGACGAGCAGTTCGTTGACGGCGTCGGGCGCCTCGAGCTGCATCCAGTGCCCTGGGCCGTCGATGCGCTCGTAGCGCCACGTGCCGGTGACGTGGTCGGCGGAGCCGAGCATCTGCTCCTCGGTGAGCGCGACGTCGTCGCTGCTCCACACCCCCATCGTGTCGGCCTGCACGGGCGGGAGCACCATGGGCGGGTCCACGAGGGCCTGGGGCGGCACGTTGGCCCGGTACCAGTTGAGGGCAGGCGTCAGCGACTTGTTCGCTTCCATCTCGGCGATCACGGCGTCGGCGTCGGGGTGCCGTCCCCATTCGCGGAAGTTGGTCCAGTCGTCGGCCGACAGCCACTGCTCGGCGATGCCCTCGAACTGGAACAGCAGCATGTACCACGACTTCTCGCGCTGGGCGTATCCCGCCGAGGCGAACGACAGGGGGTGGCCCACCGACAGTGCCACCAGGTGGTCGACGCGGTCGGGGATGAGCGATCCGATCACCCACGCCAGGGCGGCGCCCCAGTCGTGGCCCACGACATGGGCCCGCTCGAGGCCCAGCTCGTCGAGGATGGCGACCACGTCGCCGGCCAGGTACGGCAGCGAGTACGCCTCCACCTCGGCGGGCTTGTCGGACGCGCCGTAACCCCGGAGGTCGGGGACCACGGTCGAGAACCCGGCGTCGGCAAGGGCGGCGACCTGGTGGCGCCACAGCCGGCCGCTGTCGGGGAAGCCGTGGAGCAGCACGACGGGCGGGCCCTCCCCCGTCACCTCGTACGCGATCCCCACTCCGTTCACATCGACACGCATCGGACCTCTCCTTCAGTGCGGGACTACGGCACAGTACGGGACGACGGCACAGGACGGGACGACGGCATCGATCATGGCGACACGATCGACAAGAGCTGGGCGCGTGTGGGCCCCAACTGCGGCGCGTGGCGCCATCCCCCGCCCACGGACCGGACCTTGTCGAGCAACCCGGGGGCGGCGAGGACCTCGTCGGCCGGCTGTAGCAGGCCGAAGAGCGTCAGCGTGGCCCGCAGGCAGTCCGGGTCCTGGCCCGCCGCGAACCCCAACGCCTGCAGGGTGTCCCAGCCGTCGTCCCCGGGGCGGTAGGGCTCGCCGCGGATCTCGGCGTCGATCTCCGCCAGGCGGTGGCGGTCGAAGTCGAGCGTCGCCCGGTACCAGGGCTCGGCGACCGTGTCGGTGGCGTCGGCCCAGGCGGCGCTGAATGCCGCGGGGTCGTCGACCCCGGTGGCCCGCACCGTGTCGCGCAGGGCCAGGCAGTGCAGCAGCCCGAGGGTGGCGCCGCGCCCCAACGACGGGTTCGTGCACGCCCACGAGTCCCCGACGGCCGCCACGCCCGTGGCCACCGGCACCCCGTCGATCGTGAAGTCGCGGTGGCGGTCCTCGATCTTGGCCATGACGACGACGTGGTCCTCCAAGGCCTCGCCGTCGAGCCAGTGCGCGGCCAGGGGGAGGCTGGCCACCACCGCCGTCCAGCGCTCCACATCGCGCAGGGGACGCATGGCCTTGTCGGCGGCGCTGGCGACGACCCCGATGCCCCACGTGCCGTTGTCGGCCGGCAGCGTGAGAGCCGACACGCTGCCGTAGGACTGCAGGAACGGACCGAAGATCGGCGGCGTGGTGCCGTCGGTCGAGCGGAAGTGGCGACCGTAGTAGACGAAGCCCAGGTCCTCGATCTCCTCGACGGGGCGCCGGGCCCCGGCGGCCCCGAGCCAGTCGGGCAGCGGCGAGCGCCGCCCGGCGGCGTCGACGACCAGGTCGGCCCGGATCTCCTCGCCGGTCGCCAGGCGCACCCCGGTGACGTGGACCGCGCCCGGCACGACCGGGGTGCCGGTGACGAGCCCCTGCACGGTCACGCCGCGGCGAACGGTGACCCCGGGTGTGGCGGCCGCGACGGCCCCCAGGACGGCTTCGACCACCGGGCGGCGGCCGGTGACGGCGTCGAAGCCGGCGTCCTCGGGGCGCGCGCCCCCGGTGAGCCTGTCAGGTGCGCCCGCGATGGGGTTGACCCGCAGTGCCCCGGCGGCCTCGAGGCCGGTCAGGACCCGGGGGAGCTCCCGTTCGAGCTCCACCCGGAACCGCGCGGCGAAGAAGTGGAGCAGCCGGAACTGGTTGACCCCCCGCCGCTCCCAGGTCTCCCACGCCTCGGTCGGCGCCGGGGGCTCGGCCGCGTCACGCTCGAGGACCGTGACGTCGTGGCCGTCCTCGGCCAGCAGCATGGCGGCGGACAGGCCGGCCACGCCCCCTCCGGTGATCACGATGGCAGCCATCCGGACCTCCGTTCGTCACCGGCGATTCGCCGCCGCCCTCGGGCCCCGACCACCCGGATGGCCGGACCGGCCTCCCGGAAGCTACCGGAAGCTAACAGCGGCCCGCGGCGCCCGGCGAGCCGGCGGGCGCCGCGTTCTGGGATGATCGGGACGGCACCCGGCGCGGCCGCGCCCGGGGCGGGAGGATCGACGCATGCACATACCGCTCACCATCGGCGACTTCCTGGACCGGGCTGCCGTGGTGCACGGCGAGCGGGTGGCGGTGGTCGACGAGCCGGGCGTGGCCGGGTCGCTCGGCTCGGTCACGTACGCCGAGATGCACGCCCGGGCCCGGGGGATGGCCCTCGCCCTCGACGCCCTCGGCGTCGGCCCCGGCGAGCGCGTGGCGGTCGTGAGCCCCAATTCGGCCCGCATGCTCATCTCGTTCTTCGGCGTGAGCGGCTACGGCCGGGTGCTCGTCCCGGTCAACTTCCGCCTCAACGCCGACGAGGTGGCATACATCGTCGAGCACTCGGGCGCCTCGGTGCTGCTCGTCGACCCCGAGCTCGAGGGCTCCCTGGCGGCGGTGTCCGCCAAGGTGCGCATGGTCCTCGACGGGAGCGAGGACGCGGGACTGTTCGCCCCCGCGCCCGCCGGTGCCGAGCCCGCACCATGGGAGGCCGACGAGGCCGCCACGTGCTCGATCAACTACACCTCGGGGACGACGGCACGGCCCAAGGGCGTGCAGCTGACGCACCGCAACTGCTGGCTCAACGCCGCGGTCTTCGGCTGGCACACGACCGTCGGCGATCGCGACACACTGCTGCACACGCTGCCCATGTTCCACTGCAACGGCTGGGGGATGCCCTACGCCGTCACCGCCATGGGCGGCAAGCACGTCGTGCTGCGCAAGGTCGACGGCGAGGCGATCCTGGCGCGCGTCGCGACCGAAGGCGTCACGATGCTGTGCGGGGCGCCGGCCGTGTTCACGGCGGTGCTGGCGGCCGCGCAAGAGCGGCGGCGGCGTGGCGAGGAGGTCCCGGGCCGCGGGCAGGTGCGCGTCGTGGTGGCGGGCGCTCCCCCGCCCTCGTCGACCATCGAACAGATCGAGACCGAGCTCGGGTGGGAGTTCATCCAGATCTACGGGCTGACCGAGACCACCCCGCTGCTGACGGTCAACCGGGCACCGGCCGAGTGGGACGGGCTCGACAGCGCGGCACGGGCGTCGCTGCTGTCGCGGGCGGGCGTGCCCGCTGTGGGCGTGCGCATCCGGACCGACGAGAGCGGCGAGATCCTGGCGCGTTCGAACCACGTCTTCGACGGCTACTGGGAGCAGCCCGAGGACACGGCCCGGGCCCTCGAGGGCGGGTGGTTCCACACCGGCGACGGCGGCTACCTCGACGGGGCCTACACCGTGATCGCGGATCGCAAGAAAGACATCATCATCACGGGCGGCGAGAACGTGTCGTCGATCGAGGTGGAGGACTGCCTCTACAAGCACACCGCGGTGGCGGAGGTGGCGGTGATCGGCGTTCCCGACGACAAGTGGGGCGAAACGGTGAAGGCCCTCGTCGTGCTGCGTCCGGGCGCCGTGGCCACCGAGGACGAGCTCATGGACTTCTGCCGGGCCCACCTGGCCCACTTCAAGGCGCCCACGTCGATCGAGGTGCGCGCCGGCCTCGTCCGGACGGCCACCGGCAAGCTCCAGAAGTACAAGCTGCGCCAGCCCTACTGGGAGGGTCACGACCGGAAGGTGAACTGACCCGTCGGGCCACCGGTCGGTGAGTGCGACCCGGCCGCCTCGCGGTGCATGCGGCACCCGCCGCCCCGGTTCGGCGGTGCACGCGGTCACCCCCGCCCCAATGAGCCCAATTAGGGTGCGGCCATGGACGCACGGCACTTCCTCGGGCTCGAGCCCACCGACGACCCGCTGCGCTGGCGCCTGCCCGTCACGCCCGCGGTGTGCACCCCGGGGCGGTTCCTCTACGGCGGGTGCGGGCTGGCGGCGGGCATCGTGGCCCTCGAGGAGGCCTCGGGGCGTCCGACGGTGTGGGCCACAGCCCAGTACCTGGCGTACGCGCCCACCGGGTCGGTGCTCGAGTGGGAGGTGGTCCTGGCCGCCACCGGCCGCAACACCACCCAGGGCCGGGCCATCGGCCGCCTCGGTGACGAGGAGGTGCTCACCGTCAACGCCGCCCTCGGCCGCCACGAGCTCGACATGTCGGGCACGTGGGTCGACCCGCCCGCCGTGCCGGGCCCCGACGAGTGCCCGGTCCAGGAGATCCCCGCCCTGTTCGCCGACTCGGTGCTCGTCCGGGTGGAGCACCGCGTGGCCCGGGGCCGGATGATGAGCGAGCTCGACGGGGTGCCCGGCGATGCCCGATCGGCGTTCTGGGCACGCGTGCCGGGGCACCTCGAGCCCTCGGCCGCCACCCTGGCGGTGATCGGCGACTACGTCTCGGGCGGCGTGTCACAACCGCTCGGGGTGCGCACCATGGGCCGCAGCCTCGACAACACGATACGGATCGCCCAGCTGGTGCCGACGGAGTGGGTGCTGTGCGACATCCAGATGCACGCCCTCGCCCACGGCTTCGGCCACGGCCTGGCCCACCTGTGGGCCGAGGACGGCACGCTGCTCGGCACCGCCAGCCAGTCCATCAGCGTGCGGCGGTGGCCGGGCGACATCGCCGTGGTCTCGGGCGCGGCGACGGCAGGGGCCACACCGGAACAGGAGGGATGATGCGCACGCGGACGATCGGCTCGCTCGATGTCTCGGTGGTCGGGCTCGGGTGCAACAACTTCGGCGGGCGCCTCGACGAGGAGCGCTCCGCCGCGGTGGTGCACGCCGCCATCGACACCGGGATCACGTTCTTCGACACCGCCGACATCTACGGCGGCACCAGGAGCGAGGAGTTCGTGGGCCGCGCCCTCGGGCCGCGCCGGGACCGGGTCGTCCTCGCCACCAAGTTCGGCATGGCCGTCGACGAGCAGCGCCAGGGCGCCAAGCCCGACTACGTGCGGCGCGCCCTCGACGACAGCCTCCGGCGCCTCGGCACCGACCGCGTCGACCTCTACCAACTCCACGCGCCGGATCCCACCACGCCGATCGCCGACACCCTGGCGGTCCTCGACGAGTGCGTCCGGGCCGGCAAGGTCCGGGAGATCGGCTGCTCCAACTTCACCGTGGCGCAGCTGCAGGAGGCCGCCCTCGCCGCTCGGGAGGGAGCGGCGCGCTTCGTGAGCGTGCAGAACGAGTACAGCCTGCTGCACCGCGGCCCCGAGGCCGACGTCCTCGTCGAGTGCGAGCGCACCGGCATCGCCTTCATCCCCTACTTCCCGCTGGCGTCGGGCGTGCTCACCGGCAAGTACCGGTCCGACGGGGAGCCGCCGGCGGGCACCAGGCTGGCGGGGATGCCCGCCGACCGCCGTCGGGGCTTGTTGTCAGTGGGCAACGTGGCCGCCATCGAGCGCCTCTCCGGGTTCGCCGAGCGCCACGGCCGCAGCCTGGTGGAGCTGGCCATCGCCTGGGTGGCCGCCCACGGGTCGGTGGCGAGCGTCATCGCCGGGGCGACATCGCCCGAGCAGGTCCGCGCCAACGCCGCCGCGGCCGACTGGGTGCTGGGCGCCGACGAGGTCGCCGAGGTCGACGCCCTCACACCCTGACGACCTGACGTCCTGACGACCTGCGTCCTGACGACCTGCGTCCTGCGTCCTGACGACCTGCGTCCTGACGCGTCGGCGCCGCCAGGACCGGTGGGTCCTGGCGGCGCCTCACGCCTTCCGGCAACCGGTGTCAGCCGTGGGTCAGGCTGCGCCCTCGGCCTGCTCCTGGCGGAGGACGGCCTCGACGTTCAGCTCGATCCGCACCTTCTTGCTCACGACCACACCGCCGGCCTCGAGCGCCTGGTTGTAGGTGAGGCCCCAGTCTTCGCGGTCGATCTCGGTCCAGGCCGAGAAGGCCACAGCCTGCGTCCCCCACGGCGTGGTGTTGGCGCCGTCGAACTCCACGTTGAGCACCACCGGGCGGGCCGTGCCGAGGATGGTCAGGTCTCCGGTGACCTCCCAGTCCCCATCGCTGCCGAGCTCGACGCCGGTGCTCTTGAAGGTGAGCGTGGGGTGGTTCTCGACGTCCAGGAAGTCGGCGCTGCGCAGGTGGGCGTCACGCTGCTCCTGGCTGGTGTTGACGCTGGCGCCGTTGATGGTCACGTCGACCGAGGACTCTTCGGGGACCTCGGCGATGTGGACCGAGCCCGAGAAGTCGGCGAACCGGCCCCGCACCTTGGTGATCATGAGGTGGCGGGCGACGAACTCCACCGTGGTGTGGGCCTGGTCGAGGTCGTAGACGCCGGGCGCAGGTACCGCGACGCCCTTGTACTGGCGGGTCGATCCTGCTCCCTGGCTGGTGGTGGTGGTCATGGTCATGGTTGCCTCCGAGATCGTTGCCGACACAATGTTGTGACTGCAAGTATCTTACCAGAACTACTTGCGATGTCAACTAGTTTGTCGGGACGGCCCGTGACCAGGGCGGGCGGGTGTCCCGCCTCCACCACGGGAGGCGGCCGGAGGGATCAGGCGCCCAGGCGGAGCGGGAACTTCTCGACGAGCTCGTGGGCGGGGACGGGCCGCGAGAAGAGATACCCCTGGGCGAAGTCGCAGCCGAGGTGTTGCAGGGCGTCGAGCTGCCGCTCGGTCTCCACCCCTTCGGCGATCACCTGGAGATCGAGGGCGTGGGCCAGCTTCACGACCGCCGCCACGATCTCCGCCCCGCCGCGGCCCGCCCCGAGCTCGTCCACGAAGCTCTTGTCGATCTTCAGGATGTCGAGGGGGAAGCGCTGCAGGTGGCTGAGCGACGAGTACCCGGTGCCGAAGTCGTCGATGGCCAGCATCACCCCGAGGTCCTTCAGGGCGCGCAGCACCCGCAGAGCCGAGGCGGCGTCGTTCATGAGCGCGCTCTCGGTGATCTCGAGCGTGAGGTTGGCCGGCGCGAGCCCCGTCTCCTCCAGGATGCGCTCCACGGTGGTGATGATCTCCGGATGGTCGATCTGGCGGGCCGACAGGTTGACCTCGACGGCCCCGCGCGGCCCACCCCAGCGGTTGGCCTGCCACATGCACAGCTGGCGGCACGCCTCGTACAGCACCCAGGCGCCGATCGGGATGATGAGCCCGCTCTCCTCCGCCACCGGGATGAAGCGGTTGGGGGCGACGAGACCCTGCTCGGGGTGCTCCCAGCGCAGCAGCGCCTCGACGCCCACGGCGCGGTTCCCGCTGATCTCGACGACCGGCTGGTAGAAGAGGCGCAGCTCCCGCCGCTCGAGGGCACGGTGCAGTGAATGCTCGGTGTTCATGCGGTCCAGGACGCGCATGCGCATCGCCTCGCCGAACACCTCCACCGTCCCTCCGCCGCGCTTCTTCGCCTGGTACATCGCCGCGTCGGCGTTGGACAGCAGGGGTGTGGGGTCGGTGACGCGCGGGTTGGTGCCGGCGATGCCGATGCTCGCCGTGATGAAGACCTCTCCGTCGCCGGCCGGGATCGGGCTGCTCAGCAGGTGCAGCACGCGATGCGAAAAGGCGATCGCCTCCTTCTCGGCGTCGTCCCCGTCGAACAGGACGAGGAACTCGTCCCCACCCAGGCGGGCGATCACCTCGGCAGTGGCGTTGGCCGACTGGAGCCGACCGGCCACGGCCACGAGGACCTCGTCGCCCACCTCGTGACCCAGGCCGTCGTTGATCGCCTTGAACCGGTCGAGGTCCAGCACCAGCACCGCCACCGTGCCCGGGGTGCTCTTGCCCTTGGCCAGGGCATAGGCGAGGCGGTAGGTGAACAGCGTCCGGTTGGGCAGGCCGGTGAGCGAGTCGTGGAGGTAGGCGTGGGCCAACGCTTCCTCGGCCGCCTTGTCCTCTTCGGGGTCGTGGAGGAACCCGCCGATGCGCATGTCGTCACCCGAGCCCACGACGTATGCCGAGCCCGACACCTGGACCTCGTAGCCCTCGCGGTGCATGAGCCGCAGTTGCCGGGGTCGGGTGCGCTCCATGCCGTGCACCGACAGCCGGGCCGATTCGAGGTCGTGCACGACGCGGTCGTGGTAGCGCGCCGGGATCAGGAACTCCGTGATGGACCGGCCGAGCACCTCGTCGCGGGACCATCCGAAGAGCAGTTCGGACTGGCGGTTCCACTCGGTGAGGACCCCGTCGCGATCGGTCTCGACGAAGGCGTCGCGTGACAGGTCGAGGACGTGTTCGAGACGGGAGCGCAGGCGGCTCACGGTGAGCTCGCGTTCGCGGCCCGCTCTGCCGGTGCCGTGGTCGACCGACATGTTCGTCAACCGCTCTCCCACCGTGACCCCCGTCGTGTCGTCTGCGTCGTGCGGACCGCCGCGGCCCGCCGGGGACCGCGCACACTGACCGGTCGTCGGTCGGGCGCCCCGGCCGGCGACGGAGGTGCCGCCGGGGCCGGGCGCGTCATGGTACGCACCTGTGTTTCATGTGGTCAATGGAACGCAAGTGACGCTAGTGAAACCTGCCCGTCCGGGCACGGATACCCGGATCCAGGCCTCACTCTGCGTCGCGAAATCGACCGCGCACGGTGCGATGCGGGCGACCGCTGAGGCGGCCCGGCCGCCTGGCGGCGGTGCCGGGGACCGCCGGGGAGGGTTGGTCGCCGGCGGGGTTCCCGCCTACGGTGCCGACATGGTCGACGTCACCGGGGTGCTCCAAAAGGACGCGTGGGATCGCGACGTGATGCCACCGGTCGAGCGGGTGCGTCCCGGCCTGTGGTCGATCCCGGTGCCGATCCCGGACAACCCCCTGCGGTATGTCCTCGTCTATGCCTTCGAGCTCGACAACGGCATCGCCATCGTCGACGCCGGGTGGAACACCGAAGACGCCTGGACGGCGCTGAACAACGGCCTCGTCGAGGCCGGAGGGTCGATCGCGGACGTCCGCGCCGTGCTGGTGACCCACATCCACCCCGATCACTACGGCCTCGCCGGCCGGGTGCGCGAGGAGTCGGGGGCATGGATCGGCCTCCATCCCGACGACGCCGAGATGCTCGAGGCGCGCTACATGAACACCGACGACCTGCTCGCCCGCATGCGCGACTTCCTCGAGGACGCCGGGGTCCCCGCCACCAAGCTGCCCGACCTCAACTTCGCCTCGATGATGATCCGGGGACAGGTCACCATGGCCGTGCCCGACGTCCTGTTCGAGGACGGCCGACGCGTGGACGTGCCGGGATGGGACCTCCAGACGGTGTGGACACCCGGCCACTCCCCCGGCCACGTCTGCTTCTACAGCGACCGCCACCGCCTCCTGCTGTCAGGGGACCACGTCCTGCCGAGGATCACCCCCAATATCGGCGTGCACACCCAGCAGTTCCCGAACCCCCTGGGCAAGTACCTGGAGTCGTTGCTCAAGGTACAGAACCTCGGCGTCGACGAGGTCCTGCCCGCCCACGAGTACCGGTTCGCCGGCCTGGGTGCCCGGCTCGACGAGATCATCACCCATCACGCCGATCGCCTGGCGGAGATCGAGGGGCTGATCAGCGAGCACCCGGGGTCGACGGCGTGGGACCTCTCGGTGCTCCTGCGGTGGTCCCGTCCCTGGCACGAGATCGCGGACTTCATGCAGCGCGCTGCGGTGGGAGAGACGCTCGCGCACATCGTGCTCCTCGAGAACCACCAGCGCGTGCGCCGCGAGGGGGCCATGCCGTCGCGCTTCTACCTTCCCGAGCAACGCTGACACCTCCCCGGGCGGCGTCGACGGGTCCCGCCCGGCAATGCCGACGCCTCGCCGGACACCTCGACACCCGCGGCGACGCAGAGCGGAGAACCGCCAATTCCCCCTGGCCGTCGTGTAGACAGGGCGCCGGAAGCAACGGTCGTGCTCACCTCCACACCTCTCGCTCGGCGGCTCCCGGGGCTCGATGCCCGGCACGCCACCAGCCGCGCCCGCCACCTCCGGCGCGGACTCCTCGTCATCGCCGTCCTCGCCGCCGTCCTCCTCCTCGCCGCCGCTCTGGCGGTGACCTTCGTCGGCATCTCGGGGAAGCCCCACGCCGCCCACGCCGCCCACGCCGCCCGGGGCATCGCGGTGTCCGGCACCACCGCGGCGGCGCGCCCTTCGGCCCCGCTCACGAGGACCGCCGGCGCCTCGGCGACCCGGACGGCCTCGGCGCCCACCGTGACAGCGGCCCTGGAGCCCTGGCAGCTGCGGGCGCCGATCGACGCCGAGGTCGTCCTCCCCGCGGCGCCGCGCAGCCCTCTGCTCGAGGTGTTCGGGGGGTCGACGACCGGCAACCAGGCGGCCGAGGGCATCTTCACCCTGGACCCGTCGACCGGGGCCCTGGTCCACGTGGGCAACCTGGGACAGCCGCTCGCCGACGCCACGGGGGCCGTGGTGGGTGGCGGGGACCTGGTGCTCGGGGGCGACACCGCCGCGCCCCTGTCGAGCGTGCAGGGACTGGCCCCGAACGCCAGCGGCACGTCGACGACCGGCAGCGTCCCCCTCGCCACCGTGGTCGGGGCGCTGCCCGAAGCGCGTGCCGGCGCGTCGGCGGCCACCGTGGGAGCGGTGACGTACGTCGTCGGCGGCACGGGCGGGCCCGCGCCCGATGCCACCGTCCTGGCCACGCGCGACGGCCGCGCCTTCACCACCGTGGCCACCCTGCGGATCCCGGTGGCGTTCCCGGCGGTGGCCGCCGTCGGCGACAAGCTCTTCGTCTTCGGCGGGAAGGCACTCGCCGGCGGCGGCGCCGGCGGGCCCATCGCCACCATCCAGATCGTGGACCTCGCCACCCACAGGGTGACGATCGCGGGCCGGCTCCCGGTGCCCCTCGCCGGCGCGGCCGCCGTCACCCTCGCCGGCCACGTGTTCATCGTGGGCGGCGACACCGCGGCTGTGACCACCTCGGGCACGGTGTGGGCGTTCGACCCGTCGACGCTCGCCGTCGGCACCGCCGGCCGTCTGGTGGTCCCGGTGGCCCATGCCGGCGTCGTCGTCGTGGGAGGGACGGCGTGGATCGTCGGTGGCGAGTCGAACGGCGCGCCGACCGCTGGGGTGCAGACGCTGACGCCGTGACGCCGGCGGCCGAACCGTGACGCCGGGCCCACCGGCGACGGGCTGACCCGCCTCGGGACCCTGCCTCCCGGGGACCCTGCCTCCCGGGGACCCTGCGCCGCTCGCCCGGCCTACGCCTTCTCCGCTTCGGAGTCCGCGCCCGACGCCGCCGACCCGCTCCAGCGCCGATGCTGGCGTCGCCGGCGCACGACGACGATGGCCACCACCGCCAGAGCCGCGGTGCCCACGATGACGAGCGAATACACCCCCACCGTCCTCGCCACCGCGGCGTAGGACTGGCCCGCGACGTAGCCGATCATGACGAAGGTCACCCCCCACGTGATCCCGCCGATGGCGTTGTAGAGGAGGAAGGTGCGGTAGCGCATGCCGCTCATCCCGGTCAGCCCGGGGACGAGGGCGCGGGCGAGGGCGACCCACCGCCCGAGGAACACGGCGGGCCCCCCGAAACGGGCCAGGAGCTCCTGGCTGCGTCGCACGCCGGGGTGGCCGCGCAGCGGGCGCCGTTCGACGAGCCAGGGCCCGAGGTGCTTGCCGACCTCGTACCCCACCGAGTCGCCGGCAATGGCGCAGGCCACCACCACGAAGAGCATGACGACGAGGTTGATGTGATGGAGCGAGGCCAGGGCCCCGCCGATCAGGGCGGCCGTCTCGCCGGGGATGACGAAACCGAGGAGCACGGCCGCCTCCCCGAACACCAGGAGCCCGCACAGCACATAGACGACGGGCCCGTGGAAATGCTCCAACCACGAGCTGACGCCGGCGAGCACCCCCGCGGTCCCCGACCCGACGTGCGATGCGGTCAGCGGGCCCAGGGGGCCCATGACGCGCTGACCCACGTCCGGCGCCGGCACGCCGGACAGGTCATGAAGCGTGTGTAGCCACGCCCGGGCCGCCACAGCCAGATCGGCAGATGGAGCACGGCGAACTCCGTCATGTGGATGTCACTGCGCGTCCCGCACGAGGAGCACTCGACCGTGATGGGGCTGAGCAGCGACCTCGGGCGGGTGGCGGCGGGTGACGACCGGGCGCCGCCCGGCGCGCCCGGGGCGGTCCGTGTGGCCGGCGCGCCCGGAGCGCTCCGCGTGGTCGGCGCGATCGGCGCCGACGGCTTGACGCCCGCGGCGCGGGCCTCGTCGGAGAACAGCGCGTGCTTGCCCGGAACGTCGCGCTCCGCCGCTCGGCGCGGCCCCTCTTCGTCGCGCTCGGCGGGGGCCCAGAACAGGGCCCGCTTGCCGAGCGGGTCCGGTGCGTCGCTGGTCACAGGTCTCGCTACCCGCGGGCGTCGCTCAGCGTGCCGGACGCCGGTCGGCGTCGAGCTCCAGGGCGATGGCACGGTACGCCTCGGCGCCGGGTGACGACGGCGCGTGCTGGAGGATGCACTGGCCCTGGGCGGGCGCCTCCGCGAAGCGGATCGACTTGCGGACCGGCGGCTCCAGCACGGTGAGGCCGTAGCGCGTCCTGACGTCGTCGAGCACGGCACGGCCGTGGCGCGTGCGCTCGTCGTACATGGTGGCGATCACGCCGCGCACCTCGAGGTCGGCGTTGGCGAACATCCGCACGTCGTCGATCGTCTCGAGGAGCTGGCCCACGCCCCGGTGGCTGAGCGCTTCGCACTGCAGGGGGATGACCACCTCGTGGGCCGCCGTGAGACCGTTGATGGTGAGCACGCCCAGCGACGGCGGGCAGTCGACGATGACCATGTCGTACTCGTCGGACACGGTGGCCAGCGCGAGTGCCAGCACGTGCTCGCGACCCGTCCGGGTGAGGAGGTGGACCTCGGAGCCGGCCAGGTCGATGGTGGACGGCAGGATGTCGAGGCCGTCGACGCCGGCGACGACGCGACGGGCGTCTGCCGCCTTCATCTTGCGCACGAAGACGTCGTGCAGCGACTGGTGGAGGTTCTCGGGGTCGATGCCGACCGAGTACGTCAGGCAGGCCTGCGGGTCGAGGTCGACGAGGAGGACCCGTCTGCCCATCTGCGCCAGGGCGAAGCCCAGGGCGTGCACGCTGGTGGTCTTGGCGACGCCACCTTTCTGGTTGGCAACCGCCACGATCCGCGCCATCGCCGGGAGTCTATGCCCACGTTCCGGCGGGTGGCGTGCCCGCGTCGGTCAACCGGGCGGAGGTGACTCCGACACGGCGAGCTTGACGAGCAGGGCCCGCAACTCGAGGAGCTCGTCGGTGCTCAGGGCCGCGAACGACGCCGGGGGCTCCCCGAGCACTTTGCGGACCTGGGTGAGCGCCTCGACACCGCTCGGCAGGAGGGCCACCATCTTGACCCTGCGGTCGGTGGGGTGCGACCGGCGTTCGGCCAGCCCCGCGGCCTCGAGCCCGTCGACCAGGGACGTGACGTAGGACGGGTCGCAGCGGAAGTGGTCGGCGAGGTCCCGCATGGGCACCGGGTGGTCGGGCGACAGCTGGAGCAGCGTCTTCAGGACACCGGCGGTCAGCCCGGTGGCATCGCACGCCTCGTGGAAGCGCCGTTGGCCCTCACGCTCGAACACGAGCCGGTACATGGCCTGCCAGGCCTCCCCCGCCGCCACCTCGCGGGCCCGACGCCCCCCGTTTCCCCCGTCGCTTGACACGATTCGACCTTTGAGTAGTCTTAACGATCTACCTGAGTAGTATAAACCTTCGATGAAAGTCTATAGCTGATGGACCACGACCGGGCCGATGCCGGCTCCTCGAACATGTCGGCCCACCGCCACACGGGGCTGGCGCTGCTGGTGATCTGCGCCGTGCAGATGATGGTGATCCTCGACGGCACCATCGTGAACATCGCGCTGCCCTCGATCCAGCACGAGCTCCACTTCTCGGCGACGAACCTCGAATGGGTCATCACCGCCTACGCGCTGGCATTCGGGGGCCTGCTGCTGCTGGGTGGCCGCAGCGGCGACCTCTTCGGCCGGCGGCGGATGTTCATCATCGGCGTCGTCGTCTTCACCACGGCGTCGCTCGTGGGCGGGTTCGCCACCGACCAGGCCTGGCTCATCGCCGCCCGGGTGGCGCAGGGCGTCGGCGGTGCGATCGCCTCGCCCACGGCCCTGGCGCTGATCCAGAACACGTTCCCCGCCGGTCCGCAGCGGTCACGGGCCATGGGCGTCTACGCGGCGATGTCGGGTGCGGGGGGATCGCTCGGGCTCCTGCTCGGGGGGATCCTGACCGACGTCGCCTCGTGGCGCTGGGTGCTGTTCGTGAACGTGCCCATCGGGCTCAGCGTGGCGTTGGCCGCGCCCCGGGTGCTCGGCACCACCCCCACCCGACCGGGCCGCCTCGACCTGCCTGGCGCGTCGTCGGTGACCCTCGGCATGACGTCACTCGTGTACGGGCTGTCCCGGGCCGCCACGTCGGGCTGGTCCGACGGCGTCACCGTCGGGGCGCTCGCCCTTGCGGTGGTGATGCTGGCGGTGTTCGTGACCATCGAGCGGGTGAGCCCCCACGCCCTCATGCCCCTGCACATCTTCGCCGACCGCAACCGGGCGGGCTCCTACGCCATCATGCTGACCCTGGCGGCCGCCATGTTCGCCACGTTCTTCTTCATCACCCAGTTCGTGCAGAACGTCCTCGGTTACAGCCCCCTCAAGGCGGGGGTGGCGTTCCTCCCCATGACCCTCGGGATCGGCGGGACCGCCACGCTCATGGCGCGCCTCGTCGGCCGGATCGGGCCCCGGCGGCCCATGACGGCGGGCCCCCTCATGGTGTCCGGCGGCCTGTTGTGGCTGTCGTTCGTCGGCGTCCACGCCGCCTACGTGTCGATCATCGGGCCCCTCCTGCTCCTGGCCACGGGGATGGGCTCGACCTTCGTGCCACTGACCCTGACCGTGATGTCGCGGGTGCAGCAGCGCGAGGCCGGGCTCGCATCCGCCCTCCTCAACACCGGCCAGCAGATCGGCGGGTCCCTCGGCCTCGCCGTGCTGGTGACGGTGGCGACGAGCGTCACCGCGTCCCACCTGGCCCCCGTGCGGCGGGCGGTCGGGCACGCGGCGCAGGCGCTGGCGACGCACCAGGCGGTGACGAGCGGGTACGACGCCGCCTTCCGGATCGGCTCGCTCATCGCCTTCGTGGGGTTCGTCCTGGCGGTGGTGGTCATCAGGCCCGCCGCTCCCGCCCCGGCCATGGCGACGCCGGCCGACGCCACGCCCGAACCCGAGCCCGCCCTCGCCTGACAGCACCGGTCAGCCGGGACGGGCCCGCAGGCCCCTCCCCACGTCGCCGGGTTCATCGCCGCGATTGCGCACGTGTCCCAGCAGTGTCTGTTACGAGTTCGTCGGCGCTGGTCGGGTCGTCGCGCCGGCCGGCACGGACACGTCGCTGTCGGAGACCGTCGTCGTGTACGCCGTCAAGTCGAATGCCCCGGTCGGGATCCTGATGAACGTGAGCGTGCCTTGCTGGTCCAGGCAGTACTTGACGTGCTGTGTCCCCGCCATGTACGCGACGCACGACGACATTTGGCTGTAGTGCCGTTCCATCGAGTGGTTCACTGTCACGGCTGCTTCCGCAGATCGGATCGCGCCGGCCACTTGTGCCGGGTTGATGAGGCTCAAGAGGCCCGTTGGCGGTGTCGCTCCCGTGTAGCACGATGGTGTTCCGCTACTGCTGTCGCAGACCGTGCCGGTGGAGCCGTCGCTGTAATAGGCCGACGTGCCGCTCGAGAACGAAGCCTTGGAACCCATCTGTGCGAACGTGATGGTTGCCGACGAACCCCGTGCCCGATATGTGGCCTTGAAGGTTGCATGAATCTCAGAGGAATCCCTCCGCTGCAGGTCCTGGAGAACTCGGGCGATCGGCGTCGAGCTTGAGCCGCCCGACTTGGAGCCTGAGCCTCCCGGCGTCGAGCTTGAGCCCCCCGACTTGGAACCTGAGCCTGACTGGGATCCCGATCCTCCCGGCTGGGAGGCCGAGCCTGACTGGGATCCCGAGCCGGAATTCGGATCCGAAGCCGCCCCGGGTCCCGAGGCCGGTGTCGAGCCCGAGGCCGGTGTCGAGCCAATTCCGGCACCTGCCGTGTCGCTCGATCTCGAAGCGCCGGTTGTGCCGTGCCCGTTAGAGCAGGCCCCGAGGACCAAGCCGGCGATGGCGAGGGCGGCGACCCCCGCTCGACGGCTCAACTTCGGCGATGTGCGCATCATCTTGTATCTCCTTCGCCCGACCTCCGGTGAGCGGACCGGGGGCCCGTTTCGCGTTCGACGCTCCCAAGCCCTCGGAATTCTCCATCTTCGCAAATCCGGCACCTGACGGGGCTCACCCACCCGCGATGCCGTTCATGTCGGGCGCTGCCCCCGAGACTGGCAGGGGTGCTCGGGTCGGCGGTCACAGCGCGGAAACGGCCACCCGAAGGTGGCCGCCCCGCTCACGTTGGTCGACGAATCCGGCTGCGCCGGTTCATCCCGTCATCAGGCCGTGGCCCAAACCGTGCAGGTTCACCCCGAACGGGCTCTACCTGCAGCGGAACGGAATCTCGATTGTCTTCCCGCTGATGACGGCCGGCCCCGCCAGCGTCACTGTCGCAGTGACCAGAACCGGCAGCGTGTTGGCCGACGCCGCCAGCGTGCACGCCTTCGTGATCGTCTCCCCTGCGTAGGTGCATGCCGTCCCAAGGACGTCCGTGGTGCATCCGACGACCGTGAACGGCGGGCTACCGACGATGAGCGGCGTGCTCAACTTGGACCCCGGCGTCGGGACGTTCTGCGCCCGCGGTGCCTTGCAGTGGACCGTGAGCGTCGTGGAAGGGATGGCCGACCTCGACGCCTGCGGCACGTACGTCACGGTGACAGCGACCCCGCCCGTGGCCGTCGGGGCCAGGCACCAGAGTCGGATCGAGTCGTGGGGTGGCTGGGCGCTCCAGATGGCACAGGCGACGCTGGCAGGTGCGGCTGAGGTGCAGCTCGCCAATGCGAACGGCGCACCGCTACCCAACCCCCGGATAGTCGAATGGCCGACCGATGAGTTGACGGTCGTGCTCGGCGTGCGAGCCGACGCTCCCGGGCTGGCGATAAAGAAGGCCAGACCGGTGACGGCCACAGTGACGAGCATGGTCAAGGTGTGACGTTTCAAGTTTCCCCCCTGCCGCAGCGGTCCGAAACGAGGCCGCAAGGCCCCCGCAGCGTTTACTGTAAATCCGCCAAAAGCCTGGACGCACCACCAATATTGACGAGATTTCCGACGTTCGTTGAGGTCGAAACGGTCTCGAGCGATACCCCGAGCCGCCCGCCTACCGTTCCACAAGCTGTTACCCCCGTGGCGGCTGAACCTGTCCCCCGAACGGGTCTCCATGGAGTGCGGGTGCTCTGCTTATTTGATTGCTCCAACAACATTTGATTGCTCCAACAACGAACGAGGGGCTCACCTATCGAGCGGCTGAGTCGTGGCTCACCGCGCTCCGCTCGACCAAACCCCCCCGAGCCGATTCCGCGACAACCACGCCCGATGTCGCCGGCACACAGCATCTCAGGGCATCCCCGCGGAGAATGTCGTCGTCGGCGAGCCCGACACGGACTCAGAGATCGCGTCCCTTGCCGACGCCGGTGCCGCTGCGCAGCTCCTCGGACGCCGTCGCCCACCACGGTGCAGAGGGGGTCTGACTGGCGGACACGTTCCTCGAGCCAGAGAGCAGCCCCGTTGGTCCGAGCGATGCCGGCGAAAAGGTCCTCGCCGGGTCCACCGTCACCTGCGACCCGAAGGCGGCTGCCGGCTCGGGCACAAGGCGGCTGCCGGCTCGGGCATTCGGTCCGAACCCGGACGTCGGCCGCGGTTGGCGTAATGTTCCCGCCGCCGTCATTCCGACGACAGACCATCAACCGCTCACCCCGCCTGCCGAGACACGAGCTCTGACCGTCGCTGCGGTGGCCGCTGCACATCGCCATGCCAGGCGACACCCGGCGTCTGTGTGGTGCTCGACAGCGAGCAAGGGGGGGGCGACAGGTGGGCGCGTGGTCGTCAACCCAGCCCCGCTGACCGTTGGGCAGTGAGGTCGGACGCACGATGCGACCGTGCCAGAGCGGCTGGATGTCCATTTCGTGCCCCCGGCAGGAGTCGAACCCGCAACCTGGTGGGTAGAAGCCACCCGCTCTGTCCAGTTGAGCTACGGGGGCGAAGGCGACGTCGGACCCCCGTGGGGCGGCCCGCGCGGACCAGGGTAGCCCTCCGCGACGTGGCGACCCCGCTTGGTCGGTATGCCATGCTGGGACCATCACGGTGGCCGTAGCTCAGTTGGTTAGAGCGCCAGGTTGTGGCCCTGGAGGTCGGGGGTTCAAGTCCCCTCGGTCACCCCGAGCGCGCCACGCGCCCGTTCCACCCCTGGGACGCGTTCGCGTACACTCGCCGTTGCGCCTCTAGCTCAATGGCAGAGCAACGGACTCTTAATCCGCAGGTTGGGGGTTCGAATCCCCCGGGGCGCACGCACGGCGCGTAACGCTGCGGGCCGCCTGCTCTCACGGCCCGAGGGCCCTGCCGGGGAGCTCCGGCGAGGACCCCGGCCGAACCTCCGAATGGCACCTCCCCCGTCCGCCGCCGGACGTGGGAGGCTCGTCACACGTGATCGAGACGACCGGGCCCTCCGGGCCGTGACCGAGGTCGCGGCGACGTGACCGAGGCTCCGCCCGTCCGCAGCGACATCCAGGGGCACGTCGCCGTCGTGACCTTGGACAACCCCACCAAGCGCAACGCGCTGAGGCGCGGGTCACCGACGGGATCGTCGACGCCCTCGACAAGGAGCGGACGCGGATGCTGACGGACCATCAGCCCGTCGCCGGCGAGGTGTACGCGCGGGTGCCGGGCCTGCGCCGGCGCGCCTACGACAGCGGGGACCACCTCGAGGCGACCGCCGCCTTCCACGACAAGCGCCCGCCCGTGCTCGAGGGCCGGTAGGCCGGGTGGGAGTGGACGTGGCCCCGACCAGATGGGAGCCTGCATCGTGACCACAGCGCCCATGGACGTCGGGGCCTTCCTGGAGGCCCGAGGCGATGCCATCCTGTCGACCGCGCAAGAGGCCGTGATGCGCCACGGCCTCGTCCACTACGAGGCCGCCGGC